>DQAM01000265.1 GCA_003523545.1 Dysgonomonas sp. | reverse complement strand
CGCTCTTCCGATCTTGGCAATATTCTCAGAAATATAGGATAAAGCTTTTTTTTCTTCTATATTATTTTCCCTAAGAAAATAATACAGCTTTTCGAAAAAAGAAATCCGGTTCCGTACCGATCGGTGCTTATATGTTTTACCAGTGTTGGTTTGATGAAAAATATGGTAATATAAACAATCTGGAACAATTCCCAATTTATCGAGATGCCGGTAAGCCTCTATAAAAAATATACTATCCTCAGATGTAACAATACTGGAATCCACAAATTGCAAATTATATTTTCTAATAAATTCAGTCTTGAAAATATGACTCCACACTACACAAGAAACAGTATTATTACATACTCTTTTATAGATTTCATTTTTTTGAGATGTATCCTCCGTTACAGCGGGATATTTATAAAATTCGTCTTTGATCCCTGAATTTGGCGGATAAATACATTTAAAATTGCACCTGACTGCATCAAGATCATTTTGTTTCCCCTTATTGTATAATAACTCATACATACGCGGCTCGGAGTAATCGTCTGCGTCATGAAAACCAATATACTCACCACAGGCAATTTCCATTCCCTTGTTACGGCTCAATCCTGCATGGATGTTCTTTTCATTATAAATCAGCTTAATTCGTTGATCCCGTTCCGCATATTTCTTCGCTATTTCATCACTTCTATCGGTGGGACAATCCAATATAATTATAATTTCAATATCTGTCAGCGTCTGACTGACGAGTGAAATTAAACATTGTTCGAAATATTCACCTGGATTATAAACTGGAACAATTATGCTTATTTTAGGCTGGTTCATTATATTAACATGGGTATAATTTCTTTCAAAATTACTAAAAATGTTTCACTTTGATTTAAAAGTAAAAAAAGTTATCTTTGGGATGATTTTGAAAAGGTATTAAAATCGTTTTATCTAACTTTTTATATGTTTCCTGAAGATTTTATTGAAGACGATATAACAAATCAAGAAGAGAATGAATCTGCCGAAAACCAATTGGGGAATGAGAGCGAAAGCTTAGCTTCGCGCTCAGACTATAAAGTGCCTGTAAAAGAAGGTGATAATCAACTTCATTTGTCGGGTATGTATCAAAACTGGTTTTTGGATTATGCATCTTACGTTATTCTGGAACGTGCCGTTCCGCACATAGCCGACGGGCTGAAGCCCGTTCAGCGCCGTATACTGCATTCCATGCGCCGTATGGATGATGGTCGCTACAACAAGGTGGCTAATATTATCGGTCATACCATGCAGTTTCACCCGCACGGAGATGCCTCCATCGGTGATGCTCTTGTGCAGTTGGGACAAAAAGATTTACTGGTAGACTGCCAGGGGAACTGGGGGAATATACTTACAGGCGACGGAGCGGCTGCTCCCCGTTATATTGAAGCACGGTTATCAAAATTTGCACTTGAAATTGCATTTAACAATAAGACAACCGAGTGGAAGCCGTCATATGACGGACGTAATAAAGAACCCATAACTCTTCCCGTGAAATTCCCTTTGCTTCTGGCGCAGGGTGTGGAGGGTATTGCTGTAGGGCTTTCTTCAAAAATCCTACCTCATAATTTTAATGAACTGTGCGATGCTTCTATTGCGCATCTAAATGAGGAAGATTTCACCATATACCCCGACTTCCAAACGGGGGGATATATTGATGTAAGCCGTTACAATGACGGAGAGAGAGGAGGTGCCGTAAAAGTACGTGCCAAAATATCAAAGCTCGATAATAAGACTCTTGTAATAACAGACATACCTTACGGAAGGACTACTTCTTCGGTGGTTGAATCTATTTTAAAGGCTAATGACAAGGGTAAAATAAAAATTAAGAAAGTAGATGACATCACAGCCCAGAATGTAGAAATACAAGTGCATCTGGCGGCGGGTGTTTCTTCTGATAAGACAATCGATGCGCTTTATGCGTTTACGGATTGCGAGATAAGTATTTCCCCGAACTGCTGCGTCATAGAGGATAATAAACCGCACTTCCTCACAGTAAGCAATATTCTTAGACGGTCGACAGACAATACATTGGAGCTTCTTCGCTGGGAATTGGAAATACAGAAGAAAGAATTACAGGAAAACCTGCATTTCGCTTCGCTGGAAAAGATATTTATCGAAGAACGTATATACAAGGATAAGGAATTCGAAAATGCAAAAAATATGGATGCTGCAGTCGACCATATCGATAAACGGCTGGTTCCTTTCACAAAGCTTTTTATTCGTGAGATTACCCGCGAAGATATCCTGAGGCTGATGGAAATAAAGATGGGACGTATCCTCAAATTCAATTCGGATAAATCAAACGAACAGATAGCTAAGTATAAAGCGGAGATTGAAGAAATAGACCATAACTTAGCTAATATCATTGACTTTACCATATCATGGTTTGTAATGCTCAAAGAAAAATATGGTAAAAACCATCCGCGGATGACAGAGATACGTAACTTCGACACCATAGAAGCTACTAAAGTAGTGGAAGCGAACGAAAAGCTTTATATTAACCGTGAAGAAGGTTTTATCGGTACCTCCCTTAAAAAGGACGAGTTCGTATGCAACTGTTCCGACATCGACGATATTATCATATTTTATAAAGACGGAAAATACAAGATAGTTAAGGTAAGCGATAAAATGTTTGTCGGTAAGAACGTGCTTTACCTGAATGTATTTAAACGGAACGATAAACGTACCATATACAATGTTGCTTACAAGAATGGAAAAACAGGGCCTTACTACCTAAAACGTTTTGCAGTAACAGGTGTATCGCGCGACAAAGAATATGATGTAACGCAAGGGAAAGACGGTTCACGCATTGTTTATTTCAGTGCAAACCCGAACGGTGAAGCCGAGACAATCCGCGTATTGCTGAAACCACGCCCCCGTCAGAAAATACAGGTCTTCGAAAAAGATTTCAGCGAGATAGCTATCAAAGGGCGCCAGTCGATGGGTAACCTCCTGACTAAAGCAGATATCCACAAAATTACCCTTAAACAGAAAGGTAAATCTACGTTGGGCGGACGGAAAGTATGGTTCGACCCAGATGTATTGCGTCTCAATTATGACGAAAGAGGAGATTATCTGGGCGAATTCCAGAGTGATGACCAGCTTCTGGTGGTTTATAAGAACGGAGATTTCCATACTACCAACTTTGATTTAAGCAACCACTTTGAAGCAAATATTATTAAAATTGAGAAGTTCGATGAAAATAAAGTATGGACAGCTGTCTTATACGATGCCGACCAGAAATATGTTTATCTGAAACGCTTTACATTCGAAATGTCCAACAAAGTGCAGAATTTCTTAGGGGATAATCCCGATTCGAAATTGTATGTTCTCTCCGATGTGGTTTATCCACGAATAGAAGTGGCTTTCGGTGGTAACGATAACTTCCGTAGTCCGCTGGAAATCGATGCCGAAGAATTTATTTCTGCCAAAAGTTTCAAAGCAAAAGGAAAACGCGTATCTACATATAAGGTAGAGAAAGTAACAGAGCTGGAACCTACCCGTTTCCCCGAACCGGAAAAAGAGGAAGAGAATGCATTTAAGGTACAGATTGACGATGATGAGTCCGATTTACCGATTGATGAAAACGGGCAGCAACAAATAGAATTTGAATAAATAATTCTCAATATTATCCTGATGGGCTTGAACCGCATTACATTATTTCTTATTTGTTATTGTTTAGCAATAAGTATTTCATATGCCCAAAATGAGGATGCGAAAGCTGAAGAGGACAACAGGAGATATTACTCGGTAAATAATACGACCATGGTTGGGATAGGTACAGCTAATCTGTATGATACCTATTTGTCCCCTCTCGAATATAAAGGCTTTTCACTACGTTTGTTGAACGAAAGGATGAAGAAAACTTCCTGGTTCAATAATAAATTTTCCTGGCAGCAGTTTATAGAAGTGGAATTTGCATCTATTGATAACCCGGCAAAAAATGCTAATGAATATTCACTTTTGGCAGGATATAGCTGGGGCGGCCACTATAACCTTGTACAAACGGATAAATTTCGTTTTTCGGCAGGAGGTTCATGGAGTTTAAACGGAGGAGTATTATATAACCAGCGAAACTCTAATAATCCTGCTTCGGCAAGAGCATATACGAATCTAAATTTATCTGCTATTGCTTTTTACAGATGGAATTCTATCATGTTTAGAGGGCAATTGGATACACCTTTAATCGGGGTGCTGTTCTCTCCGGAATACGGTCAATCTTATTATGAAATATCGTTGGGAAATAGTGTAAAGGTTATAAATTTTGCGTCCCTGCATAATCAAAGAGCAATCCGTGCTTATCTTACAGCCGACATTCCCATATCCAAATATTCGATACGGTTGGGCTATCTGGGAGCCTTTTATCAGACGAAAGTCCATAATATACAGACTCATAATTATTCAAGCAGTTTCATTATCGGCCTGGTGTTTGAGTCTATTAATTTGAGCGGAAACCGTATAAAAAACAACAAAATTATAGACAGCAGTTATTATTAACAAATAAAATTACAATCATGAACGAACTAAAAATCATAGCAGTAGTAACACTGAAGGAAGAATTCAAAGAAGACATCTTAAAAGCTCTTCACAATGTAGTGGATGCAACCCGTAAAGAAGAAGGCAATATTTCTTACGAACTTCATGAAAACATAAGTAATCCGCTTGAAATGAATATATTGGAAGTGTGGAAATCTCAGGATGCTATAGATTCTCATAATGCTGCAACACATTTCAATGATTTTGTTAAAGCTATCGAAGGCAAAGTAGATGGCTTGAAAATAGATGTTATCCGGAAAATATATTGATATGTTTCGTGATATAAGACGTAAAAACAGGGAACTGACAGGAGACAGAATAACTGAATTGTTAAATGATTCGGAATATGGTTTCCTGTCACTAGGTACATCCGAAAACGGATATGCTTACGGGATTCCTATCAGCTACGCCTTCGAAGAAGAAAGCAGAACTCTTTATTTTCACTGTGCTCCCGAAGGGCATAAACTGGACAATATAAGGCTCAATAACCAGGTATCGTTTTGTGTCGTTGGTAAAACTCTTCCTATTGCCGATAAGTACACAACCCTTTATGAAAGCGTAATGGCTTTTGGGATAGCAGAAATCATTGAAGATGCAGAAGAAAAAAGAAAAGCATTGAGACTGCTTCTCAGAAAGTATTCAATTGGATACGAAGAGGCAGGGGAAAAATATATAGACGGGTCGTGGGACAGAACCTTGACATTCAAACTTACAATACAGCATATTACAGCAAAGGCAAAATATTAAGTAATTAAGAATGAAAAATTAAGAATGAAGAGTAGGCAAAATTCAGAAAACGAATATAACATTATTGGGAAGAAATATAAGCTTCAATAAACTGTGTGAGAAAAAGAATAAATATTCATTCTTAATTCATCATTCTTAATTTATAATTCTTTATTATCTTTGTGCCATCATCATTTGATTATGATATATGATATCTAACATACTAATTACTCTTCTTTTTGTTTTCTTAAATGGTTTTTTTGTTGCAGCGGAGTTTGCAATTGTTAAAGTAAGGGCTTCCCAACTGGAATTGAAAGCTCAAGAGGGCAACAGACTAGCTATCCTTTCGAAAAAAATAGTTACACACCTCGATGCTTACCTGGCTGCTACACAGCTGGGAATAACCTTGTCCAGTCTTGCATTGGGATGGATTGGCGAGCCTGTCGTATCTAAAATGATATTGAATTTGTTGGCTTTATTCGATATATCGCTGAGTGATCAGGCATTGCACAGCATTGCTTTGATAACGGCTTTCTTAATTATTACTATACTCCATATTGTTTTTGGAGAATTGGCTCCCAAATCTTTGGCGATACTCAGGCCGGAGCAAACAACTCTGGCTGTCGCATATCCTTTACGTGCTTTCTATTGGATCTGCCGTCCGTTTATCTGGTTGTTAAACGGATTTGCAAACCTTATATTGAAATTGTTCGGACTTCATGCTGTATCCGAAGCTGAATCCTATAGCAGTGACGAATTGAAATATCTGGTTGACCAAATCAGCGAAAATGAAGGGGAAGACGATACTAAATTCGATATTATCAAAAACGCTTTCGATTTCTCGGAACGTACAGCCCGTCAGGTAATGGTTCCACGGACGCAGGTTCTTGCCATCGATGTAAACGACTACGATGAACTAACGTTGGAAACCGTTATTGAAGATGGTTTTTCGAGAATCCCATGTTATGAGGACAGTATCGATAACATTATCGGAATCGTCCACCTAAAGGATATCCTGAAGAAAATGCGCCAGAACGGTAAGGTGGATATCCGCTCTATTGTACGTCCGGTATCTTTTGTCCCGGAAACTAAAAGAATCGGACAAATACTTAAAGAGTTTCAGGTAAAACATCAGCAGATTGCTATGGTACTGAATGAATATGGAGGTATCGAAGGTATTATTACGATGGAAGATATTCTGGAAGAGATAGTAGGTGAAATACAAGACGAATACGATAACGAAATTCCGTTTGTGGAAACTACCGGAGACGGTATCTATTCGGTAATTGCCACGGCTGCCATTTCGGATATTAACGACCAACTCCCCCATCCTATCGACAAAGCAAAACAGTACGATACGCTGGCTGGTTATCTGATAGATAAATTCGGAAGAATCCCCAATACACACGATAAACTCGAATCGGAAGGATATGAATATTCGGTTTTGAAAAAAAATAAAACCTCTATCGTTCTCGTGCAGATGAAAGATTTGCAAATCAGCGAGGAAGATACTTCGGACGAGGACAAATAAAACCGTATTCTTTATTCCATTTTTTAATTATGAAATTTGAACTTCAACATACAGATGTTCAGTCAAATGCCCGTGCAGGACTGATAACAACCGACCACGGACAGATTGAAACACCTATCTTCATGCCCGTTGGGACGCAAGGTTCAGTCAAAGCAGTACATATGACCGAACTGGAGAATGACATTCAAGCCCAGATTATCCTGGGTAATACTTATCATCTCTATTTACGTCCCGGATTAGAAATACTGGAGCAGGCAGGCGGTCTCCATAAATTTAACAGTTGGAATAAGCCTATTTTAACGGATAGCGGAGGCTTCCAGGTTTTTTCACTGGCAGATAACAGGAAATTGACAGAAGAAGGTGCTATTTTCCGTTCCCATGTAGATGGTTCGAAGCATTTCTTCACTCCCGAAAGTGTCATGGATATAGAACGTACGATAGGTGCTGACATTATGATGGCTTTCGATGAATGCACTCCCGGAGATGCGGATTATACTTATGCCAAAAAGTCCCTTGATCTGACGGAGCGCTGGCTCGACAGATGCATAGCCCGTTTTAATGAAACCGAATGTAAATATGGATACAAGCAGGCTTTATTTCCTATTGTGCAGGGTTGTGTTTATACCGATCTAAGAAAACGTGCTGCTGAAAATGTTGCCTCTAAAGAAGCGGAAGGCAATGCCATCGGAGGACTGGCAGTAGGAGAACCTACCGAAAAAATGTACGAAATGATTGAGGTTGTAAATGAGATTCTTCCACAGGATAAACCCCGTTACCTGATGGGTGTGGGTACTCCAGCCAATATCCTCGAAGCTGTAGAACGCGGTGTGGATATGTTCGATTGCATCATGCCAACCCGTAATGGACGTAACGGTCAGCTTTTCACCTGGAACGGAATCCTGAATATGCGGAATAAAAAATGGGCTAATGATTTCTCACCTATAGACGAACAAGGAACATCTTATGTAGATACGCTCTATTCGAAAGCATATTTACGTCATTTATTTATTGTTAACGAAATTCTTGCCTTACAAATTGCATCAATCCATAATTTAGCATTTTATTTGCAGTTGGTAAAAGAAGCCCGCCGTCATATTATCCAGGGCGACTTTACCATTTGGAAAAAATCAGTTATAGAAGATATATCGAGAAGAATATAATTATCCATGCTTACGATACTCGATAAATACATTATTAAGAAGTTTCTGGGGACTTATGTGTTTTCCATTATCCTTATTATATCCATTGCCGTTGTATTTGATATTAACGAGCAGTTGGACAAATTTTTACGTAACGATGCGCCGTTATCTGCGATCATTTTCGATTATTATAAGAATTTTATCCCTTATTATGTAAATCTTTTCAGTGCGCTTTTCGTTTTCATATCGGTTATATTCTTTACATCTAAACTGGCCGATAATTCGGAAATTATAGCCATGCTCTCCACAGGTATGAGTTTTAAGCGCCTGATGAAACCCTATATGATATCGGCTGCAATGATAGCAATCCTGAGTTTTTTACTCACATCGTTTATCATACCGCCAGCTAATAAGACACGTATAGCTTTCCAGAATAAATATATAAGGAATAAGGAAGTCACTTCTGCAAACCGCATTCAGGTGCAGATAGAACCCGGAGTAATTGCATACTTCAACAGTTTCAATAACAAAGATAAGATGGGATATTATTTTTCGTTAGATCAATTCGATGGAAAAGCTTTAGTTTCACGCCTTACAGCAACCCGTATAAGACATGATTCGTTATATCACTGGACTATCTTTGATTATTCCATACGTACATTTACGGAGTCGAGAGAATATATAACTACCGGAAGCCAGAAAGATACAACACTAACGATTGTTCCTTCAGACTTTCTAATCTCTGCCAATGATTTCGAACAGATGACTTCTCCCGAATTGTACAAACATATTCAAAGGCAAAAAGACAGAGGTATAGGTAATGTCCAGTCTTTTGAGATCGAGTTTCATAAACGGTTTGCTTCCATTGCATCTGCTTTTATCTTAACCATAATAGGTGCAGCTTTATCCTCCCGGAAAATAAAAGGGGGAATGGGGCTTAATATCGGTATCGGATTGCTGTTGAGCGTATCGTATATATTATTTATGACAATCAGCTCTACATTCGCAGTATCCGGACTTATGAGCCCGTTTATTGCCGCCTGGGTCCCGAATATCATATTTGCTGCCATTGCCGCGTACTTATACAGGAGAGCTCCGAATTAAACTGTTAATCCAATAATTAAAAAAGAAGAGCAGTTTTGAACATATTAAATGTCAAACTGCTCTTTTAATATTTACGTATAAATATAATCTTTAAGCTATGGTTATATTATCGTCCAGATACACATCCTGAATAGCGTTCAATAGTTCAACGCCTTCTTTCATCGGCCTTTGGAATGCCTTACGGCCTGCTATCAGACCCATTCCTCCTGCACGCTTATTTACAACGGCAGTATATACAGCATCTTTCAAATCTGATTCTCCGTGTGATTCTCCTCCTGAATTGATTAGTCCTACCCTGCCCATATATCCATTGGCCACCTGATACCGGCAAAGGTCGATAGGATGGTCTGTAGCAAGTTCAGAATACATTCTCGGATCACTTTTGCTGAATTTTATAGCGGTAAATCCCCCGTTATTTACAGGAAGTTTTTGTTTTATTATATCGGCTTTGATAGTAACACCGATATGATTAGCCTGGCTGGTTAAATCAGCAGACGAGGCATAGTCTACACCGTCTTTCGTAAAAGCTGAATTACGAAGATAACACCATAGAATTGTTACCATTCCCAATTCATGCGCATATTCGAACGCCTTTGCTATATCTACCAGTTGGCGACGGCTTTGCTCTGAGCCGAAATAAATGGTAGCACCCACAGCTACTGCTCCCATATTCCAGGCTTCTTTTACCGTACCGAACAATACCTGGTCGTATGAGGTAGGATAAGTCAGCAGTTCATTATGATTCATTTTTACGATAAATGGTATTTTATGCGCATATTTCCGAGCTACGGAACCTAGAATACCAAAAGTAGAAGCCACAGCATTACATCCGCCTTCGATCGCTAACTTTACTATATTTTCCGAATCGAAATATATCGGATTAGGAGCAAATGATGCTCCGGCGCTATGCTCGATATCCTGGTCGACAGGAAGAATAGAAATATATCCTGTATCAGCTAACCGCCCGTGAGATAGTAAAGATTGCAGGTTTCTTAAAGTCTGAATGTTGCGGTCGGTATCCTTCCATATCTCATCAATGGTATCGGCTTTGGGAATATGAAGAAGTGACTTATCGATGGTTTTGGATGTATGATCCAAAAGATATGAGGCCGATTCACCCAATATCTGTTCAATTTTTGTAGCCATTTTTAAATGATTAGATTATAAAACATGATTCTATTGTATTATAAAACATCGGGAAACGTAATTAAGTTTTTTAAATAAAATAATCATATGCTAAAAGAAAGATAAATTAACAAAACCGGTTATAATCCAAATAAAAACAATGATTTAAAAGTGGATTTTTTTGTTAACTTTGTAAACTTCGAGGATCAAAAAGATATAAAATAATATTAATTAAAATCAAATAGACAAACGATATGCTACAGGAATTTACAATTTCACGTGGTCGGGCTATGATCAATTTTACACTAAAGTATTGTGATACAAAAGAAAAATTATTAAGTAGTTACGGCTTTAAACGGGTAGTTGAATCATTCATACAAAAAATCAAAAAAGACGATCCTATCGTATATGATTATTATCTCGATGCATTCAAAACCGATGAGAATCTGGTAGAATCCCTGATCGAATCATTCAAACTGCTTACGGTATTCAGGATAGATGAAGTTATAGAAGTAGACAACAAATATTCTAACTTTTTCAGATCGGAAGAGCGATATATCGAACTGATTGAGTTGTTAATTCAGTATTGGAAAAAACTGGAAAGATATTCTATCGTACGCAACAGCAGGTTGAGCGAAGGTCTTCAGAATGTACGTTTCATACAGGCAAATGACTTGTTTAATGATCTGGTATTGACTACTGCAAGACGCGTTCAGGAAACTGTAAATGGGTTTGAATTACGTGTTCACCGCCAGGTTACAGTTGGAGCGACAGCCTCACTCACACTCAATGATGTAAATTGGAACTGTCCTTTCGAGTACAAAGGATTATCGCAGATTCCGTTTATCAGTACTGTTGTTATACGTCCTCCTTATATAACCTACACTAAGCGGAATACGCGTGATGGTATATTCCAGGAGCACCAGCAGAATCCGCTCAAAAATCTCGTATTGAATGACGATGATTGGTTTGTATTCCCGGCAAAAGTGGGCAATATGCTTACCTTTGTATATTTTCATAAGGACTTTATGGCACACGGAATAGGCCTTTCCAATCTCTTCGAATTAGCTAAAGAAAGTGATTATATAGGCAAAAAACCGGACATCATTTATGTATTCGGATTTCCGGATGGAATTGAAGAGAAGCGGATTTTCTATTACAAAGACAAAAAGAACGATATTTTAATCGGTTATGCTAATTACTGTGACGATATCGATTATTTCGGATATATGAAAAAGATGTTGCTCACACTGCACAACATCAAGCAAATCGAAAAGAAAAACCTGCCCATCCATGGTGCTATGGTTAATATCGTTTTGAAAAACGGCACAGAATCGAATATCGTAATTATGGGAGACAGCGGTGCAGGAAAATCGGAAAGCCTGGAAGCATTCCGTGCGCTCAATGAGAATTATATACGCCACATGAGGGTTATTTTCGACGATATGGGATATTTACAGAAAGAAGAGGACGGTACAATAAAAGGTTATGGAACAGAAATCGGAGCTTTTGTACGTATCGACGACCTCGATCCCACCTATGCATACGAACAACTCGACAGGGGTATATATACCAATCCTGATAAAGTGAATGCACGTATTACAATCCCTGCTTCAACTTATGAAGTTATTTCAAAAGGGTATAAAGTAGATGTTATGCTGTATGCTAATAATTATGAGGATGTAGAAAAGAAGATTGAGTTTTATGATGATCTGGATAAAGCCATTCAGATATTTGAAGACGGAGCGCGTAAAGCAAAAGGAACAACTACAGAAAAAGGTCTGGTGAAATCTTATTTTGCTAATCCGTTCGGCCCTGTACAAGAAAGAGAAGATACAGAGAAACTGGTTCGTCAGTTTTTCTCCGATATGAAAAATAACGGTGTCGAAATCGGTGAAATCTATACTTCCCTGGCTATCGACGGACGCAGTAAAGACGGCCCGAGAGAAGCTGCCGAAGAACTATTCACAATAATAAACGGCTAGAAGATTAAATAATTCAATAATAATCAGCGCCCCCAAAAGTTACATCTTGCTTTTGGGGGTCTGTTTTAAATACTAATTCAACTAAAGATTTTTCTGCATGAAACCAAAACGGAATATTGTTACCCCCTATTTGACATTTTTATTTGTCATAGTTTCACTTTCGGGCATCTTGATGTTCTTCCATATTTTCGATGAATATACAAGTGTAGTACATGAAATCTTAGGATTGGCATTTGTCTTATTTTCTGTTCTTCATATAATTCTTAACTGGAAAAGTCTAAAAAGTCATTTTATGAAAAAGGCTTTTATAATTTCCGGGATAATTATATTGATTCTTTCTGTGGTATTTATTGTTGTTGATAAGATAAGCGTTCATCATGAAGAGATCATGATAGAAAGGATTGTAAAAGCTCCTATCGATGAAAGCTTCAAGGTGCTGAACTTAAACTATAGTGATGTTGAAAAAATATTAAGTGAAAACGGCATCGTTATCGGCAATTCGAAAACTATTGAAGATATCGCATCTGCAAATAATAAAACAGCTAAAGATATAATAGAATTTATTATTGTGGAACCATAAAGATTCTCCCTATCTCCTTTTCCGGTTCATATCGAGACGTAAAAATATGAAAAGCAGTATGGTGAATGCTAATAAAGAAGACCCCCCATAGCTGAAAAAAGGTAAAGGTATACCGATAACAGGCAGTAATCCTATGACCATACCCACATTAATGGTTATATGAAAAATCAGTATGGAGGCTACACTATATCCATAGATACGCCCGAAAGCATTCTTTTGCTTTTCTGCCAGGAATAGAATACGTAATATTAAAATTGTAAATACGATAAGCACAACAGCCGATCCAATAAAACCTTGTTCTTCACCGATTGTACAAAATATAAAATCCGTATCCTGTTCGGGAACGTATTTAAGTTTCGTCTGTGTTCCGTTTAAAAATCCTTTTCCGGATAATCCACCCGAACCGATGGCTATTTTTGATTGATTTACATTGTAGCCTGCACCCATTAAATCATCTTCCATCCCCAGCGACACTTTGATACGGGTTTGCTGGTGTGGCTGCATAATATCTGAAAATACGTAATTGACCGAACTCACGTATATAATGGATACTACTGCAAATACAGCCAGAAAGAGATAAGTTTTACTCCATTCTTTCTTTGCAATTACCAGAAGTATAATGACAAGAACCGTCAGAGCTATGATACACATCAGTCCCCAGTTCACATCGACACCTAATTGTTGAATCAAATAGCAGATTCCAAAATATACCGAAGCTCCTCCTACAATAAAGAGTGCATTCTTGATATCTTTCCGGAAAGATATTGCCAAAGCTGCCGTTGCAAGAATTATAAAACCTATCGAGAAGCATTCTCCCAAAGTCAGGAAACCTGCATCTACTTCGGAATATTTTAAACCCAGAATGAATAAAATAATAGCACATATACCTGAAAATAATACAAAACCCGGTAGTCCTTCCCGGTATAAAACAAGAATGAATGCTGTACAAACCAAAGCAGATCCTGTCTCTTTCTGCAAGAAGATCAGTATCATAGGTAATGCTATCATCAAAAATATAATACTCAAATTCTTAAACGTCAGCAATCTGAAATTATAAGCATTCATGAACCGAGCCAAAGCTAATGCTATAGCAAATTTGGTAAATTCGGCAGGTTGCAAACGTATGGAGTTGGTTATGACAAGCCACGACCGCGATCCCCTTATTTCAGGGGCAGCAATAATGGTGACTATCAGCAGGAGTATTAAAAAAGCATAGACAAAATAAGCAAAAATATCGTAAAGATTACTATCCAGTTTGAGTAATATAAATCCTAAAACCAATGATATGCCGATCCATTGCAGCTGACTTCCTGCACGTCCCGATAGATCGAACATACTGGTAACATTTTCGTAATCGTAACTGGCTCCATATATACTAAACCATCCTGCAAGAACAAGAAAGAGATACATAAACAGTATAAACCAGTCTACGCTTCCTTTTACATTATCATCTTCCCGTCTTTGTACCATATTTATTCTTCAATAGATTCTGATGCACCATCTGTATTTACGGTCGGTATTTCTTTACGGACCTGCCATGTTGAGAAGTGATTGGGCAGTACTACCGCGTTTGCCATTCTTTCTTCCAGCCATTTCTCACTTGCTGGTATTTCTTCCTTCAGATATTTCTGAACCATCAATCTGGCTATAGGCACAGCAAATGTAGCACCGAAACCCCCATTTTCTACTAATACTGCTATGGCTAATTTAGGTTTCTCAACCGGAGCAAATCCCATAAACCAAGAATGATCCCTGCCATGCACATTTTCGGCAGTACCGGTTTTACCTCCTACTGCAATTTCCGGTAACAAGTTTATTCCACGGCAAGTACCACCTGTTACAGCATTAGCCATCCCTTGTACTATAGCCTCATAATGTCCGTCTTTAATACTGGGGTCTCTTTTTTCAATATATTTATTGTCAATTACAGTATCTTGTATCTGCCTTACGATATGAGGTGTTACATAAAAGCCCCTGTTTGCAATGGTTGCTCCCAGGTTTGCGATTTGCAGAGGTGTAGCGGTTATTTCTCCCTGACCGATAGCAATAGAGATTATATTTTGAGCGTGCCAGTTTTCACGTTTATAGGCATTAGTATAATACTGGCTGTTTGGAATGAATCCTCTTTTTTCGGAAGGTAAATCAACCCCTAACCTGTAGCCGAAACCCATACTGACCATATGATTCTTCCAAACTTCAAATCCATCCAATATAGTAGAGTATTTCTTGCGGTTGCTTAGCATAGCATTTAATCCATAACAGAAGTAAGAATTGCATGAGGTTGCAATAGCAGGAACCAATGGCAGGGGGGAGCCGTGACCGTGGCATTTAGGACGGCCTCCGCCGGGCGGATATCCATGAGCACACGAATACATGGTTTCGGGTGTTAGAATTTCTTCTTCAAGAAAAACCAGCCCTTGTGCTGTTTTGAAGGTGGATCCCGGAGGGTAGGTTCCTTGAAGGGCTCTTTTCAGAAGAGGTTTGTTAGGTGCTCTTTCGAGTTCTTTATAATTTTCTTTGAAATCACGTCCTAAAAGCATTGAAGGATCATATGTAGGAGAAGTCACCAAACACAAAATTTCCCCGGTTTCCGGCTCTATCATTACTATAGCTCCGATCTTATTCCTCATTAGGTACTCTCCGTAAGCTTGCAGCTCTATATCTATAGATAATTGTATATTCTTTCCCGAGACGGGTGCAATATCGTGGATTCCGTTTTCATATTTACCTTTAATTCTTCCATGAGCGTCTCTTAAGAGAATTTCGACACCTTTTTTTCCGCGTAAAATATTTTCGTAAGAACTCTCGACTCCGGTTTTACCGGCATGGTCGCCACGGGCATAATATCTGTCTTCTTTGATTGTTTCTTCATCTACTTCGGCCAAATATCCCAATATCTGAGCCGCATTTTTGTAATCATACTGACGGAGTGCCCTGTTCTGAACATAGAATCCAGGGAACTTATATAGCTTTTCTTGTAATAGACCATATTCCCTTACTGTGAGCTGAGTCATGAAAGTTTGTAAGGTATAAGGAGAATATCCCCTATTGAGCCTACGGTCTTTAATGTTTTCAATTCTCTTCCTGAAATCGTCTTTTGTAATTCCCAGAATATTGCAAAAGTCCAGCGTATCGAAAGGCTGAACTTCCCTCGGGATATATACTACATCATATGTCGGCTGGTTATATACCAATAAACGGTCATTACGATCAGATATAGTTCCTCTTGCCGGGTAAAGTGTTTTTTTGAAGAAAGCGTTTCCATCAGCAGAATCTTTGTATTCATCTTTCAATATCTGCAAATTGAAAAGCTGGCTGATTAGAACTATTATGATAACGACTATTATAGCCGAAATCACATAATAACGTCCGTTTGTAATACTGTTATCTTTACGGTTCATTCGCGTACCCTTTTCTTAACAGTTATTCCTTCTACTGCAAAAATAAGTATGGATGTGAGTATACTGGAAAAAATTATCCGTAATACTATCGTGGAAAAATTTATATATGAAAAAGAACTTATTGATATAATTACGGTATGATGTATAAGGACTACCAATGATGCATATTTCATAAATGAAGCTCCTAAAGAAGACAGATTGGGAATTATATGTTCAAAATCTTCTTTTTCAAAGAACATGAGCTGTACTGGCCTTCTTAAAAAAGCCGCAAAAACGGCCGCAGCTGCATTTTGCCCTGGCGTATTACAGAAGATGTCTATTATCAATCCCAGAAGAAAAGAAATAAGCATCAAGATATTGCGATTGATGGCCAGCGGCATCTTGATTATAAAGTATACATATAAGAAAGGCGTAGCATAATTGAAAAAAGAAATATGATTTAGTACCAATACCTGTAAAAGTATCAGTACAATAAATAATAACCCCTGTTTCAACCAACTATTTATCATCGGATACCAATCGTTCTAAATCAATTATTTCCTGTTTGTTGTTATTTTTAATAACCAATACATTCTTTAATGTGGCAAAATCAGTTGACAGCTTCACTTTAAGCGTTAGGAAATTATCGTCGCTCTGACCTTTCGAATCTTCTACATACCCTACTATAATACCTTCGGGGAAAATTCCCGAGTAACCACTTGTGATTATGGTATCTCCCGGTTCGAATCTTTCATATCTTGGGAAACCTTCTAGATTAACGTATCTGTAATCTTCTCCTGTCCATACCAATGATCCCGGAATATTCGAGCCTTTGACCTTACAGCTTAATATAGTCTTAGGGTTGATTACCGGCTGAATAACCGAATAATTTTCTGATACAGACCTGACGATTCCCACAATACCTTGTTCCGATACTACCCCCATCTCTGTACGGATTCCTTCTTTTGAACCTTTATTTATCCAGATATAATTCTCAATCCGCGAAATGCTATTGTTTATTACCCGCGATATAATAAAGTCGTACTGATTGTCTTTAATAACCGAGTCTTTAAGTATCGCCCTTGTCTTTAAAGAGTCGATTGACTTTTGGTATATATAATCTTCCAGATTCAACAGTTTATCCTGTAATTCGGCATTCCTCAGCAATAGTTCTTCATTGGCTCTTTTCAGGCCGAAGTAAGAAACTACTTCTCCCGAAATATTATAGACCTTCCCTACTATTTCATTCGATGCACCCAGAAATATACTTCTCTGATAAGAATTATACTGGAAAATGAAATAGAAACAAATCAGTTCAAGGAATATAAAAATAAACCAAGAACTGTTTTTGATAAGAAAAGCTATAAGGTTTCTCATTCAGAAAAAAGACTTGCCTCAAAAATGCAAATGTACTGATTATCTCATCAGGAAGTTAAATTTGTCAATATTATTTAAGGCAATACCTGTACCTTTCGCCACGGCATGCAAAGGATCTTCTGCTACGTGGAAAGGAATACCTATTTTATCCGAAAACCTTTTACTTAAACCTCTGAGCAAAGCTCCCCCTCCGGTCACGTAAATGCCGTTTTTAACGATATCGGCATAAAGCTCCGGCGGGGTTTGTTCTAAAGCGCTTAATATAGCGGAATCCATTTTAGATATAGATTTATCTAGGCAATGAGCCATCTCCTGATAAGAAATAGGAATGTCCATCGGTAAAGAAGTCATACGGTTAGGACCGTGAACGACGAAATCTTCCGGTTCTTCGTTTTCGGGCAATTCGGTTAAGGCCGAGCCTACTGCAATTTTTATTTCTTCTGCAGTTCTTTCACCTACTTTGATATTGTGCTGACGGCTCATATATTCCTGAATATCTTCGGTCAGGTCGTCTCCTGCGATCTTTATCGATTTATTGGAAACAATACCGCCTAAAGATATAACAGCAATCTCTGTTGTTCCACCGCCTATATCGACTATCATGTTTCCTTCGGGGGCCTCTACATCAAGGCCTATGCCCAATGCTGCCGCCATCGGTTCGTATATCATATATACATCGCGTCCGCCGGCATGTTCTGCCGAATCTCTGATGGCACGTATTTCTACTTCTGTACTTCCCGAAGGTATACATACTACTATCCGGAGCGATGGCGAAAATAATCTGTTTTTGTTATTTATCATCTTTATCATTCCCCGGATCATATGTTCAGCAGCCGTAAAATCAGCAATCACACCGTCGCGCAACGGACGTATCGTCCTTATGTTTTCATGGGTTTTACCATGCATCTGACGTGCTTTATCACCTACTGCTATGACCTTATCTGTTTTGCGTTCGAGCGCTACTACCGAAGGCTCGTCGACAACTATATTTCCATCCTTAATGATGATGGTATTGGCTGTACCCAAATCCATCGCTATTTCTTGTGTGAAAGAGAATAATCCCATGTTGGTTATTTATATTGTGTTTAAATATAATTTAATGTTTGAAATGACGGATTCCCGTCAATACCATTGAGATATTGTGTTCATTACAATATTCAATTGTCAGGTCGTCGCGAACTGATCCTCCCGGCTGTATAACTGCTGTAATACCTTCGTTTCCAGCAATCTCAACGCAATCGGGAAATGGAAAGAACGCATCTGAAGCCATCACGGCTCCATTGAGGTCAAATCCGAATGCTTTTGCTTTTTCTATTGCTTGCTTTAATGCATCCACACGCGAAGTCTGTCCCGTGCCTGCCGCAAACAATTGCTTTCCTTTGGCAAGTATGATAGCATTCGATTTCGTGTTTTTCACCAGTTTATTGGCAAACAACAAATCTTCTAATTCTGTCCCTTGAAGTTCACGTGTGGTGACAAGTTTCAGGTCAGATTCTGTTTGTATGCTCAAGTCTTTATCCTGAACAAGTACCCCGTTCAATATCGAACGGAATTGCTTGGTTTCTGTTACTTTTTGCTTCTGTACCAAAATGATGCGGTTCTTCTTTTGTTTCAGTACTTCCAAAGCATCTTCGTCATAAGAGGGAGCGATGATAATCTCGAAGAAAATAGTATTTATTTCTTCCGCAGAAGCTTTATCTATGTTTTTGTTAGCCACGATAATTCCTCCGTAAGCAGATACAGGATCTGCTTCCAGGGCTGCTTTCCAAGCTTCCGTTACAGTAGGCCGGGAAGCGATTCCGCAAGCATTATTATGCTTCAATATAGCTAAAGTAGTATCATTAAATTCGCTGATTAGAGATACGGCAGCATCAATATCCAAAAGATTATTATAGGAAATCTCACGTCCGTGCAATTGTTCGAACAAAGATTCGAAATCACCGTAATAAGCTCCTTTTTGATGCGGATTTTCACCATAACGCAATGACTTCAGACCATCTTCCGCTTTACGGAAGGAGGAGCCCTCTTCATTATCCATATAATTGAATATGGCTGTATCATAACCCGAAGAAACTGCAAAAGCTTCTTTCGCAAACCATTTACGGTCTTCAATATCCGAATTTCCCTGTTTCGAATCGAGTAATTCATTCAGGGCATCATACTGGACTTTAGAAGGTACGATGATTACATCTTTGAAATTTTTTGCGGCAGCCCTTATTAGAGAAATACCGCCTATATCGATCTTTTCAATAATATCTTCTTCCGGGGCACCCGATGCAACTGTTTCTTCAAATGGATATAAATCCACAATCACCAGGTCTATTTCGGGTATGTCGTAAGCTTTTATCTGCTTCTGGTCTTCCAGTAAATCTCTTCTGTTCAGAATTCCTCCGAAAACTTTTGGATGAAGAGTCTTAACACGTCCTCCTAATATGGA
>DQAM01000187.1 GCA_003523545.1 Dysgonomonas sp. | reverse complement strand
GAGACCCTGAACTTATTACTTTAAAAGGCCTGAAAGCATTGCAACAGGCCGGCACAATCTTTTGTCCTTCTACAATCGCTCCGAATGGAAAAAGCATATCGCGTGCAAAAGATATCCTTTTGGCATTGAATATAGATGAGGATAAGATAACGACTTTCGAAGTCCCGATGAATAAAGACAGGACAAAAGCTCTCGAAAGTTACAAAGAAATATCGGAGAAGATTGCTACGAAATACAAAGACGGTTTCCAGATTGCAGTTACAGCAGAAGGAGATGCCGGCTTCTATTCATCCAGTCATTATATCGGTGATAACCTCGAAAGGATGAATATTCCGACGAGCAGGATTGCAGGAGTACCTGCTTTTATAACTTGCGGGGCATTGGCAAATCTTCATATCGCGAAACAGGAAGAAGAACTGAATGTAATACCGGGAGTAATTTCTCAGGAAGAGTTAACCGAAAAGATTAATGCAGGAAAATCGGTGGTTGTAATGAAGCCTTCTCAATGCGAGGAAGTAATCAAAAATACCATAAAAAATTTACCCGATATAACTTTATATTATTTTGAGAATGTAGGACTCTCAGGTAAAGAATTTTATACTTGCAATAATTCGGATATCCTATCCCGTAAATTTCCCTATTTTTCATTACTGATAATTCGTAAAGATTGAATATGAAGAAGGTAGTATATTTATTCATATGTTCTCTGTTTCTGATTTCTTGTAACCAGAGTAAGAAAACAAGCAGTGATAGTGGAAAGGATTCTAAATTAGATGCTTCATCCAATATAAAGTATGCCAAAGGATTTACGGTTGAAGACTATGGTAATTATCGGCTGGTCGATATAACCGACCCATCGGGAGAAAGTGATGTGGTTTATAAATATGCCTTTTTGCAAAGAGGCACAGACAGGGAAGACATACCCTCAGATTATCAGATTATAGAAACTCCTGTCCGTAATGTTATTTGCATGACCACCCTCCAGACGTCGAATTTCATTAAACTTAATGCTGTCGATAGAATTGTCGGGATTACGAGTACCCGTTTCCTCTTCAATGAACAGCTGAACAATCAGTTGAAATCAGGAAAAACCCATAAAATCGGTATCGAGGGAGAATTCGACAGCGAATTGGTGATAGCTCTAAACCCTGATGTTATATTCGTTTCACCTTTCAAGAAAGGAGGTTATGATGCTATACGCAATCTGGAAATTCCTCTGATAAGTTTTCTGGGTTATAAGGAAAGCTCACCTTTGGGACAAGCTGAGTGGATTAAATTTACAGCCATGTTATTAGGCATAGAGGAACAGGCAGACCAACAATTCGAAGAAATAGAAAAGAAGTACAAAGAGCTCGAAGCTTTAGTGACTTCTGCTTCTGAACGTCCGACCGTCTTGAGCGGGGAATTGCATTCGGGAAATTGGTATGTAGTTGGAGGAAACAGTTATCTCGCCCAGCTTTTCAGGGATGCGGGAGCCGATTATTTTATGAAAAACGACGATGAATCGGGTGGTTTTTATGTGGATTTCGAAACAGTATATTCGCAGGGAGCTAATGCCGATTACTGGCGGATGGTGAACAGCTATAACGGGGATTTCAATTATGAAGCTTTAAAGCAAAGTGATGCCCGTTATGCTGATTTTAAAGCCTTCAAAGATAAGAAAGTGATATACTGCAACCTTCGGGAGAAACCTTTTTATGAAAATACGCCTGTCGAACCTGAAGTCGTTCTGGCAGACCTGATAAAGATTTTTCATCCCGATTTATTGCCTGAGCATAAACCGGTTTATTATGAATTAATGAAGTAAGTAAATAGTAGTTTGTAGGTGTAGTGTTTTTTTCTACCATCTACCAATTTCTACCTTCTTTCTCCTAGATGATTATGCGTAACAAAATTGCTTTTCTCCTCATATCTGTTTCCATACTGGTATTCTTCATTCTGAATCTGGTATTGGGAACTATTTCCATTCCGCTGAGTTCCATCTGGAATATTCTGTTCGGAACAGGAAAAGAGTCTGAGATATGGCAGAATATCATCTGGAAATCGCGTTTCCCGCAGACGATAACCGCTTTGGCCGCGGGTGCTGGACTGTCCATCAGCGGATTGCAGATGCAGACCGTTTTCCGCAATCCTTTGGCAGGGCCGTCCGAATTGGGTATCAGTTCGGGGGCAAGTCTGGGAGTCGCATTTATCATACTTTTGTCGGGAAATATTGCGGGAACGGCATTGAGTCGTCTCGGCTTGTTTGGAGAGGTGGCTATATCGTTCGCCGCCATTGCAGGCGCAATGGCTGTCATGGCAATAATCATGGCTATTTCGCAACGGGTGAAGGGCAATGTTATATTGCTGATTATCGGGGTGATGATTGGTTATATCGCCACGGCTATTATCGGTGTATTGAAGTTTTTCAGTAACGACGAAGATGTTCGTGCGTATGTAATCTGGGGATTAGGAAGCTTCGCCAAAGTATCGGGCAATCAGGTATATACTTTCGTGATTATAATGATTGTATTGATACCACTGTCTTTCCTGTTGATAAAAACACTTAACCTGATGCTTCTCGGCGAAGGTTATGCGCGTAATCTCGGATTGAATGTAAAACGCGCACGACTGTATGTTATAGCGTGTTCGTGTGTCATTACGGCTATCATTACTGCCTATTGCGGACCTATAGTTTTTCTCGGGCTTGCCGTGCCTCATTTGTGCCGAACCATCTTTGTGTCGTCCGACCACCGCATACTCATGCCCGCGGTCACGCTTACGGGTGCATCACTGGCTTTGTTTTGTAATCTGGTGGCGCGTATGCCTGGATTCGAAGGGGCTTTGCCTATCAATTCGGTCACTGCTCTTATCGGTGCACCTATTGTTATTTCTGTTTTATTCGGAAAACGTAAAAACGAAATCAGTTAAGAATGAAGGAGAAACAGAAAACAATAGAGATAATTGGCCTGTCAATAGGCTATTCTTCCAAAAAGAATACGAAAGTAGTCGCTGAACGTATTAACTCTACTATATTCAGCGGTGAACTGACCTGTCTTTTGGGTGCGAACGGAATCGGTAAGTCGACTTTATTGAGAACATTGACCGCTTTTCAGCCAAAATTGTCGGGAAGGATTGTTATTCGCAACAAAGAAATAGAGGACTATTCCGAAAAAGAACTGGCTAAATTGATTGGCGTAGTTCTTACTGAAAAATTCGACATCAAGAATATGACAGTCCGCGAATTGATTGGTTTGGGTCGCAGTCCATATACGGGCTTCTGGGGAAATCTGAATAAAGAGGATGAAACAATTGTCGAAAATGCGATTTCCCTTGTCAAGATTGAGAATTTAGCCGAAAGAATGATTCATACCCTTAGCGACGGCGAACGGCAGAAAGCCATGATTGCCAAAGCCCTTGCTCAAGAAACGCCTATCATCCTTCTGGATGAGCCTACTGCTTTTCTCGATTTTCCGAGTAAGGTAGAAATCATGCAGCTGCTTCACCGATTATCGAGAAAGACAAACAAAACTATATTCCTGTCTACTCACGATTTGGAACTAGCTCTACAAATAGCAGACAAAATCTGGCTGATGGATAAGGAAAACGGTATACGGACAGGTACGCCTGAAGACCTATCTCTTGACGGAAGCCTCAGCAACTTCTTTGCACGGAAAGGAATCATTTTCGACCAGGATACTGGATTGTTCCGTGTAGAAAATGATTATGACCGGCAGATAAAAGTGTCGGGTCACGGTCAGAAGTTTACCATGATAAGGAAAGCTTTATTGAGGAATGGCGTTTTAGCTTCTCGACATGCCGAATCCGATATTTCCATCGAGATAAAAGAAAGTAATATAACCCTTCTTCAATCGGGACAACAGCTATTTACGGTGAATACTATCGAGGAACTTTTGGAGAAAATAAATAGTTCAAGGTAGATTTAGAGAGTTTAGTTAGTTTGTCATGCTGACGATAGGAAGCATCTGAGAAAAGAAAAGATGAAACAAATAGGTATGCATAATTACTATATGTATATAACTACCAATATAACAAAGAAGTTATTCTATACGGGAGTAACAATCTTATTTATTGGGAATACTTTGAAAATATTAATGATGCAATCAATAGAGAAAAAGAAATCAACGGATGGACAAGAGCAAGAAAGAATCTCTGATAAAAGAGTTTAATCCTGAAGTTTTGTTTCTGAATGATGATATATGAAGATCCTTCGTTTTACTCAGGATGACATAAAGACAAAGATTCTAGCAAGCCTAGTTTATTGAATATTTAAAGGAAACTTTTATTTTTATTAGAATGATACTGATTTTCGGAGGAACAACAGAAGGACGAAAAGCGACTGCAGTCTGTGAGGAGTCGGGCAAGCCCTTCTATTATTCTACGAAAGGAAATACCCAAAAGATAGAAAAAGTACACGGAATCCATATAACGGGAGGAATGGATTCGGAAGCCATAACCATTTTCTGTCGAGAGAAAAACATTAGATTGATTGTAGATGCGGGGCATCCTTTTGCTGAGGTATTACATCAGAATATTGCCGAAGTTGGGAAACATTTGGATATACCCGTCGTAAGATATGAGCGTTCATATCCTGAGCAAAGCAAAAACTTATTATGGTTCGGCTCCTATGACGAAGCTGTCGATTATTTATTAAAAAACAACATAGATAATCTGCTCGCTTTGACAGGCGTAAATACAATAACTAAACTGAAATCGTACTGGCAACATCATAATTGCTGGTTCAGGATTTTGGACAGGGAAGAATCCCGTTCCATTGCAGAGAAAGAAGGTTTCCCTATCGAAAAAATCATATATTATCAGCAGTTAGAAGACGATAAACTTCTTTTTAAAATACTGAAACCTCAGGCAATCATCACCAAAGAAAGTGGAGATTCAGGAGGTTTCAATCAAAAAATCAAGGCTGCCGCACAGTTAGGTATACCCGTTTTGGTGGTTAAGCGTCCTCCTTTATCTTCCACATTTATATCCGTATATGGTGATAACGGCCTCAGGAAACTAATAGAGAAATTAGTCCCCGATTTTTTCGAACTCAAAACAGGCTATACTACTGGAACGTGCGCGACTGCAGCAACCAAATCGGCACTCATCAGCTTATTAACAAAAGAGGAACAATCGGAAGCCAGCATCACCCTCCCGAATGGGGAATGGATAAAGCTGCCCGTTCATTCTACTCACATTGAGGAAGACAAAGTAAGTTGCTCCATACTGAAAGATGCGGGAGACGACCCCGACGTGACTAACGGACAGGAAATCATCTCGACTGTGCAGTTGAACTCATCCCACCGTGGAGTCCGATTTTTACAGGGAAAAGGAGTCGGAACAGTTACACTTCCAGGTTTAGGATTGGAAATAGGCGGACCCGCCATCAATAAAACTCCCCGCATGATGATGAAGCGCGAAATATTTAAGGTGATGCGTCATTATCAGGATAAATTACCTCATCAAAGTTTGAAAACGGGTGTCGATGTTACTATCTCAGTTCCGAATGGTGAGGAAATAGCACAGAAGACATTCAATCCGAAATTAGGCATTACGGGCGGGATATCCATAATCGGAACTTCGGGCATTGTAAAGCCTTTTTCTTCCGATGCTTTTATCGCTTCCATAAAGCGGGAAATGCAGGTAGCCAAAGCTTTGGGATGTAAACATATCGTAATAAATTCAGGGGCAAAAAGTGAAAGGTTCGTCAAACAGAGATATCCCGATTTACCTGTACAGGCATTTATCCATTACGGTAATTTTATCGGGGAAACTATCAAGCTTGCGTCTGAACTTGGTATTGCTAGATTGACATTGGGTATTATGATTGGCAAAGCGGTAAAATTAGCGGAAGGTTCGCTTGATACCCATAGCAGAAAAGTAGTGATGAACAAAAGCTTTCTTGCACAACTAGCTGAACAAGCGGGGTGTTCTCAACAGACCATCGAAGCTATCGTAAACATTACTATGGCCCGCCAGTTATGGAATATTATCCCTTCATCAGAATCAAAATTCTTCTCATTAATGATTGAAAGATGTTATTCGGTCTGCAAACCATTATTTCCCGATGGTGATTTGGAAGTACTTCTCATAGGTGAAAAAGGCGAAATAGTATAAGGAATACCTTTTTCATTGAGAAAATCATAAATATAAATTTTCGTGTCAGGTACTATTTTTTTGTTAATACCAAATAGAACATTTTTATATTTATACAAATAACCTTGATTATCCGCAAGATAAGATTCCTCTGCTATCTTTACTTTTCCATATCTTCCAATTTCATTTGTATTATAAAAAGTCACATCAAACATTACATCTGCTTTGTCAAAGACAGGAGGGTAAACAATGCCTTCCATATTGATGTATCCGTATTTATCTCCCATCCTAACGCGGATTAAATCATCCCTTATATCCCCGCCATAATAATCAGAGTAACCGTATTTCAATTCGTCAAATAAGACAGGAACAATCTCTTTTCCTTTTTCATCAAGAAATCCTTTTTTATTTCCGATATATGCCATAGCAATAGTATGGGATAATCTAAACGGTTCTATTTTATCATATTTAGCCTCAGTGAGAGCCTGACCATTATTATCGATTAATTGCCATTTCCCGTTCATCTTCACACGGGCGATGCCATCTTTGAACAACTTGGCATAGTCGTATTCCGGTTCTATTACTATCGAGTTATCTATATTACTTTTGTACCCCCATTTATTATCAATCATAAAAGGATATAATCTATTTATAGTGTCTTTGGGTTCATTATAAGAAGCTGAACCATCGCTTGCTGCTCCAAAAAATAGAAAATTACTTCCGTACGAATATTCCCGCTGGATGAACAAACCATCTTGTTTGTTTCTGCCTATTCTGATTCTGTCTAAAGAAACATCATTGACTAAAATTGTAATCAATTTTTTCTTCTCCGAATAGGTTTCAAAGAAGTTATCTTTCAGTTCCCCTTTATAGGTAAGCCTTACTATTCCTGTATCGGTCGGATAAGAGAGGTTAAGTTTGTTATCGTTTTCAAAGTTCAAGGTTATCAAATCAATATCTTTCCACCCTAGCCCTAATGCGGAAGCCAGAGAGTCCCCATAATTAGGGTAAGTGCCATTTAAA
>DQAM01000189.1 GCA_003523545.1 Dysgonomonas sp. | reverse complement strand
TATTTATTACATAAATATATGAAATCATATCATTTTTCACTAAATTTCGTAAAATAATTTTAATGGAAGCACCACAAATAAGTATTGTAATGCCTGTGTATAATGCGTCTCTTTATCTGACAGATAGCATATGCAGTATTCTGACACAGACTTATTCCGATTTTGAATTGATCATTGTAGATGATGGGTCGATAGACAATAGCCTCGCTATAATAAAAGGTTATAAAGATCATAGAATAAGGATTTTTGAAAATAATCATGATTATATTCAATCTTTGAATCTGGGTATGTCAAAATCAATTGGAAAATATATAGCCCGAATGGATGCAGACGATATAATGGAACCTTATCGGCTACAGGCTCAATATGAGTTTATGGAAAATAATCCGGTTATAGACATTTGTGGAGGATGGGTACAAACATTCGGAGAGGATAATCGTATAATAAAAACGGCTCTCAATCATAACGATATTTTATGTCAGGCTATTGCCGGATCCCCCCTTTGCCATCCAACCGTTATGATGAAGCAAGAACTTGTCCGATCATTTCCTCTCAAAAATAATATATACCAGGTATACAATGAAGAATATATTTACGCGGAGGATTATGATTGCTGGACTCAATTAATAAGAAAAGGGTACCGATTTGCAAATATCCCGAAGATATTATTAAGATACAGATTAAGTCCTCATCAGGTCACTTCTAAAAAAACAAAAGAAATGACTGAACGTACAAATAAAATACAAAATGAATATCTGAAATATGTAATGGAAAGTATCATAAACAAGAAACCAAGTTTCTACGCTATTCTGAATGAAGCCATGGAATTGGTTAATAGTCATGACCTTTCATTATTCGAATTAAGGCAGATCGTATATCTTATATATGTGAAGGTACTCAGAATCTGATGTTAACTGAAAATTAGACAATGACTCGTCATTGTCTAATTTGATCAGGATTTCATGTATTGCTAGTTCAACGCGGTGCGGACTATCGTTTTCGATAATCTCATCCAGCCTCTAATCAATGCTTTTCGTTTATCAAAATAAACAATAACAGATGCCATAATTTGCAGATGAATTTTAACGAAATCTTACTTCTTTTAAAACTTTTTCTTACCAAAACAGTCATTATTCATGGTAAATATAACAAAAATAATGGATAAAAAAAAGCCTTAATCTATCAGTAAGTTGCTGATAATTAAAGCTTACATCTGTTGTCGGGATACCAGGATTTGATTTTATGTTTTTATTCGAAAAACACATTTTCAAGAAACTACAAATAAATACTTATATATCAATTAATTAAAAACTAAATATGCGTTTATTTTCGAATACACATATAAATATATATATTTACGAAAAGAAAAATGGTGCGCATTTTGGTGAGCAAAAAACAATAATTATGCTACTAGAAAGAATATATTACAGAGGAGCTATAACAGCTTATTACAAAGCAAACGGAAGCATAATCCGCTATCCATTGTTTAGGACAGAAGAAAAGAATATCAGCAAGGTACGTTGTAGATTGAAAAATAATCCGAGTGAATACGATTGTGATACTGAAAATTTACGAATTGATGAACTAGAAACAAAAATCAATAGTGCCATTGTAGAAATACTCAAAAGAGAGCCGAAAGCTAAGTTAACAATCAAAAAGATAAAAGACGAGATAGGCGTTATTAAGATTGAAAGTAAAGGTATTGTTGATGACTTAAATACATTTATCGAAGAAAGAAGAAAGGAATACATAAAAGAAAATCCCAACTTAGAAAATCAGTTCCCTTCAGGCTTAAAAGATTATCGCAGTCTTAAAAACGCCTTAGCAGATTTCCAATATGACGAAAAGCGGACTTTAACTCTTGCCGATATAGACGAAGACTTTTTGGATGAATTTGTAGATTATCTGTTTGACGAAAAGCCCAAAATATCGGAAGACGGTTATAAATACAAAAGTCAAGGTAACTTAGCCAATAAAACATTGAATAAACGGCTAGAAAGCTTCTCTGCTTTTATACGTGCTTTTTACAAAAATGAAAGTATTGCTACATTAGTATACTCACGAAGATACAGCCTACAACCCAATGATGTTATTCGTATTACCAAAGAAGAACTTGAAACGCTCGCCAATATGAAAATGGAAGGAGAAAACGATAATATAATTCGTGATTTCTTTGTTTTCCTATGTTTAACAGGGCTACGTTTTTCTGATTTTATTAGTCTGAATAAACAACACTTTCAAATATCGAGAGGAAAAGCCACTTTAAGAATAAAAACGCAAAAGACAAATAAAATAGCCGAAATACCACTTGCAGACAGAGCATATTCCATAGCAAAGAAGTATAAGTTCAACTTCAATGTGTTTATTAATCAGTTATTTAATAGATATTTGAAAGATATGCTAGCGCGCCACCAATTATTTGAAGATGAAATAGGCGGAGCAAAAATGCAACGCAGAAAGTCAAATGATTATATTTGTATGCGCAGAGAAAAAATAAGCGCGCACACAGGACGAAGAACATTTATTTCTATCCTAGTCGAACAAGGAGTTCCCTTGCAGATGATTATGTCTATGACAGGGCATACACAAGTGAAAACCTTACAGATATATATAGATAAGTTCAGTCCAGAGAAAAGAAAATATTTGGAAGGCATATTTAATATCTAACATTATGGAGAACAAAGAATGGGTTGAAAAGATATTGGAAGGAATAAAGCAAGCAACGGAGCAAAACGAAAAAATACCGAGTGCTTATGATATTTCGGGTATAATATACGATTTCATTAAGGATAATTATCCGTTTCCGATAGCGGATACAATCACTATGTATAAAGAAATGTTTAATTATTTATATTATGCTACAAAAGTACTCTTCCATTCTGAATCTATGTCAAAAAAGAAAAGACTTGAAATTTTTGATTTAACGCTACATACCCCCACAAAGATATCAGAAGAAGAAACCACACAATCCGATTCTCAACCTCAAAATGATGCTCCTGCTTATAGTAATATAGTTGATGAATATTTCCTGACTGCTTCCGAAATAGCTAAGAAATACAAGGTTAAGGAGCAGACAGTAACAGGTTGGATTCGTAACGGTAAATTAAAAGCTATAAAAATAGGAAGAAGTTACCGAATAAATCCGATTGATTTTGAGATATTTAGTAATGGTTCAAAGTAAAATACAGGAAACGAACAATCATAGCAGGGAGGGTAGTTTAATGCTACCCTTTCATAATTTTTCTTAATTTGTATTCCACACTTATAATTAACTATGGATAAAGAAGGAGAAAAAATCCCAAGACAGCACCCAAAACAATGGCTAAAAGAAGCTTTAATTGCTAAGAATAAAGAATATAAAATGATTCCATCCAATGTCATACTGAATAAAGTGTTGCCGGGGCTAGGAGCGACCCATATGGAGATAACATCGGAACGGCATTCAATCATAATAGAGCCGAATCTTCCTGTTATACTAGGTAAAGCCCAACAGCATAAGGACGTTTTAGGGGTATGGGAAAAATGCACGACTAATCAGATAAAAAAATACTTGCAAAACAGTAGTATTAAATATAAAAAGCTGATTACCACACCAGAGGGATATAAGAGGATAAAATATATTTGCCACGAAGAAAATATTGACATATACAATGATTACTTCATGCTCATAGACGAATGTGAACGTGTTACCCAAGACCATGATTACAGACCTAATATATCAGTGCCTATTAATGATTTTTTCGATAAATTTCAGAAGAAAGCATTCGTTTCAGCCACACCAGTTGAACCAACAGACCCCAGATTTGACCAACAGAACTTTCGCATACTAAAGGTTAAACCCGAATACGATTATAAAAAAAATATAAGCCTAATTGTTACTAATAATTTTGACAAGGAACTCATAAAGTATTTTAAGGAACATGAAGA
>DQAM01000188.1:1846-3653 GCA_003523545.1 Dysgonomonas sp. | reverse complement strand
ACTTCGTTCAAAATGACAAAAAATGACAATTAGAATATTTATTTTAAAATATAGCAGGTTTCAAAAAAAGAAAGACGATTTTTTCAGATAAAAAAGACAGTTAATAATTTACATTAATAATACATATACAGCTTTAATGGGTAGTCTATTCACAAGGATTACCCATTAATTTGATTTTCACTATGATCACAATTTCAAATTTAAGTATTCAGTTTGGTAAAAGAGTTTTGTTTCAGGATGTCAATTTAAAATTTACACAGGGAAACTGTTACGGCATCATCGGAGCCAACGGTGCCGGTAAATCCACTTTCCTCAAGATATTGAGCGGTGAAAAAGACGCTACTTCGGGGACTTTTGCGATGGGTCCGGGTGAACGTATGTCCGTGCTTTCCCAGGATCACTTCGCTTACGACGGGCAGACCGTTATGGACACCGTATTGCAGGGACATACTGTCCTTTGGGATATTATGAAGGAAAAAGATGCCCTGTATGCTAAAGAAGACTTTTCGGATGCAGACGGGATACGTGCTTCGGAACTCGAAGAGCGTTTTGCCGAAATGGAAGGCTGGAATGCCGAAAGCGATGCCGCTATCCTGCTCAGCGGATTAGGAATAAAAGAAGAATATCATTATCAGGTAATGGGTGATATGAGCGGTAACCAGAAAGTGCGCATACTGCTGGCACGCGCCCTGTTCGGTAATCCCGACAACCTGCTTCTCGATGAGCCTACCAACGACCTCGATATAGAAACCGTAATGTGGCTGGAGGAATATCTTGCCAACTTCGAAAATACCGTACTGGTCGTTTCGCACGACCGTCACTTTCTCGACTCGGTATGTACGCACACGGTAGACATCGACTACGGAAAAGTCAACTTATATGCAGGTAATTACAGTTTCTGGTACGAATCGAGCCAATTGGCTCTCCGCCAGCAGGCACAGCAGAACAAGAAGGCTGAGGAAAAGAAAAAGGAACTGGAAGAATTTATCCGCCGGTTCAGCGCCAACGTGGCCAAATCGAAGCAGACCACCAGCCGTAAAAAGATGCTCGAAAAGCTGAACATAGAAGAGATAAAGCCTTCGTCGCGCAAATATCCGGGCATCATCTTCGTACCGGAACGTGAACCGGGTAATAAGATACTGGAGATAAAAGACCTCAGTAAATCTATCGAGGGAACAACCCTTTTCGACAATGTCAATTTCAACGTGGAAAAAGGCGACCATGTTATATTCATCTCTAAAGACCCGAGGGCTATGACGGCTTTCTTCGAGATAATAAACGGCTACCAGATGCCCGACAAAGGTTCTTACGAATGGGGGCAGACCATTACCGAAGCTTACCTTCCGCTCGACAACTCGGAATACTTCCAGATCGACCAGAATCTTGTCGACTGGCTGGCACAGTTTTCGGACGATACCAGCGAAATATATCTGAAAGGTTATCTGGGACGTATGCTGTTTTCGGGCGAAGAAGTGATGAAAAGTGCCAAAGTCTTGTCAGGAGGTGAGAAAATGAGGTGCATGATCGCACGTATGATGATGAAGAACGCAAACTGCCTCGTTCTGGATTCTCCCACTAACCACCTCGACCTGGAATCTATCCAGGCGTTTAACAATACGCTGAAACAGTTCAAAGGCATTATCCTGATGTCTTCGCATGACCATGAGTTTATACAGACCGTATGTAACCGTGTGATTGAACTTACTCCGAAAGGTATTATAGATAAACGGATGGATTACGACGATTACATCGTTTCTGCCGATATCAAAGAACTCCGCGAGAAAATGTATAATTGACAGTCAACAGT
>DQAM01000188.1:0-1630 GCA_003523545.1 Dysgonomonas sp. | reverse complement strand
ATAATTGACAGTCAACAGTTAACAATGAACAGTTAGCCGTGGATGCAACATTATAAGATAACAACTGACAAATAAGGGCGAAGAAATCGTCCTTATTTTTTTATCCCCCTTCTCCTACTACTATCTACTAACTACTATCTGCCATTTGTTAAAATATATACTTCTGTTAAACTATATCGTAATGAAGCTGTTTAACATTTAAAGAGAACGAATAAATTAAAGATTATGGAACAAAATCACGAACTAATAGACAACGTTGATGAGAATCAGTACGAAATGCATGTAGGTAAAGATACCGTGAAAATAGAGTATATAAAAACCCAGAACGGCGAGATATACCTTACCCATACCGAAACACCCATCGGGCTCGAAGGCCAGGGACTGGCATCCGAAATTACAGGAAAAGTTTTGGAAGATATCGAACAAAAGGGATTGCGTCTCGTACCTTTATGTCCTTTTGTAGTGGGATACATCCAGAAAAATCCCGAATGGAGAAAACTCGTTATACGGTAAAAACAATCATAAAGAATAAGGAAATATGGAAATCGTAAAAGAATACACCAACGGGGAAGTAACTGTAATATGGAAGCCCCAGTTGTGCATACATTCGGGAATCTGTGTGGCGAGCCTTCCGCTGGTATACAATCCGAAAGAAAGACCGTGGGTTAAACCCGAAAACGCCACCACAGAAGAACTCATACAGCAGATAAATATGTGCCCTTCGGGTGCTTTATCTTACCGGATGAACAAAGATTTGAAATAGAATAAACTATTACAAGCTGCAAAAAACAAAAGCAGATTATCGATTGATAATCTGCTTTTTATATAAACTTGAGATCTATATCTTAAAATCTATATCCTAAAGTCATCAGACCAGAGAATTGGTTATTCTTGAGTTCAGCTTTATCTGCACCACCGAAATTATATAAATCGTCAGTACGGGTTTTGATTACAAATGCTATATCCGTATAGAAACTCGGCGTAAACCTATATCCTAATCCCCATGTAAAATTATTAGCATCACCAACCAAGGAATAGTGGGGAACTGTTCCTGCAGTTGCAGCTGGATAAGTACCTGATTCACTGCCATCTTTCAGAGTATCTTTTACAGGGCTTTGCTGCCACATATACCCAATACGTCCAGAGAATTGAGGAGTAAATCGAACTTCTGCACCTAACCTGAGGATAGAAGAGTTTCTGAAATCGCTTTCGATATCTGCATTCTCATTCGAGTAATTATAGTCTCCGCTATAATAGTTCTTGAGACTCATCTTACTGTAATTGGTCAGTTCATAATCGGCACTAATTATTGCATAGTTCCCAATAACGCCAGCCAAACTAAATACCCATTTATCGGGCGTACGCAATTTATAATCAGTAATAGCATCTCCATTTAACTCAACTGCAGAACTTATATAATCCTTAAATTCAGGGGTTTGAACATCAATTAGAGATCTGTAATAATCGGTCATATTATACCAGGTTGGAGAATGATAAGCAACCCCTATCCGTAATTCGTGAATGGGTTTAAATATAGCACCGGCTTTAACCTGCCAACCCGTTCCTTCTGTTTTCAGCCAATTTTCGAAGAAATAGTCACCATACTTGTTATCTCCCTGGAACCAATATT
>DQAM01000185.1:7585-7843 GCA_003523545.1 Dysgonomonas sp. | reverse complement strand
ACTGGTAGGACTGATGTAGATTTGACCGAGAATGGCGTTCAGGAAGCGGTAAAAGCAGGTAAGCTTCTCAAAGAAAAAGGCTTTAAATTTGAGATGGCTTATACTTCGTTTCTGAAAAGAGCTAATAAAACGTTGAATACTATTCTGGATCAGATGGATCTGGATTGGATTCCTGTAGAAAAAACCTGGAGATTGAACGAAAAGCATTACGGTATGCTTCAGGGGTTGAACAAAGCAGAAACCGCTGAAAAATACGGT
>DQAM01000185.1:0-7418 GCA_003523545.1 Dysgonomonas sp. | reverse complement strand
AACCGCTGAAAAATACGGTGATGAGCAAGTTTTAATCTGGAGACGCAGTTACGACGTTCCTCCTGCTCCACTAGACCCCAGTGACTCGCGTTCGGCTTCTCAGGATCCCAGATATGCCGGAGTTCCTAAATCATTCGTTCCTGAAACTGAAGCTTTAAAAGATACTGTAGAAAGAATTCTTCCTTATTGGCAGGAAGTTATTTATCCTTCTATGGTAAAACATGATGAAATAATCGTTGCCGCTCATGGAAACAGCCTTCGCGGTATTATCAAGCATCTTAAAAATATATCGGATGAAGATATTGTAAGCCTCAATCTTCCTACAGCTGTACCTTATGTATTCGAGTTCGATAATGATCTGAATCTTGTAAATGATTATTTCTTGGGAGATCCTGAAGAAATCAAAAAACTGATGGATGCAGTAGCTAATCAGGGAAAGAAAAAATAATGACCGTATAAATAACTATAATATAAAGAGATAGAGCGTATGTCCTATCTCTTTTTTTATGTTTTTATTATCCTGATATAAGCTATTCTAACTATATTATATAGTATTATAGGTAAGTGTATAATATGTGGTTGATATAATTATTATACTACGTTATATCAGTGGGATAATTTATTTTCACAAGTTATATATGACTGGTATTGAATTAATTATCTTAAACAGTTCTTCTATTGTATCAGCTCTCAGCAAAGCAACACGCGTCTTTTTGAAATCCGGTAAACCTTTGAAAAGAGGACTTGCAGCTAAATGCCGCCTGCTGTGTATTATTCCCCCTCTTTCTCCTGAATTTTCAACGTTTTTAGAAATGTATCCTTTAAGAATATCCAGATACAAGGTGAATGCTTCTGGTGGTAATATTTTCCCTTTAGTCAGATAATGCTTTATATCTCTGAATATCCAGGGACATCCGATTGAACCCCTGCCTACCATAACTGCATCCACTCCCGTTTCATCAAATCTTTTTTTGCATATTTCGGGAGAGGTTATATCCCCATTGCCGATAATAGGTATGTGCATGCGGGGATTATTTTTTACTTTTCCTATAAGAGTCCAATCAGCCTCGCCGGTATACATCTGGCTGCGGGTTCTGCCATGTATGGTTAGTGCTTTGATTCCGGTGTCCTGAAGCCTCTCGGCTAACTCTACTATGATTTTCGAGTCGTGATCCCATCCTAAGCGTGTTTTTACCGTCACAGGAAGTTTTACGGCTTTTACAATTGATTCGGTTATGCTTACCATCAGTTCGGGTGTCCTCATCATCCCGGAACCAGCACCCTTTCCTGCAACTTTCTTTACCGGGCATCCGAAATTGATATCTATAATGTCAGGTTGTGCTTCTTCGCAAATTTTTGCCGCTTCGACCATCGAGTCCACGTCACGTCCGTATATCTGTATTGCTACAGGACGTTCCTGGTCAGATATCTTTAATTTCTCTTTACTCTTATTTACGTGGCGTATAAGCGCATCGCTGGATACAAATTCGGTATATACCATATCAGCGCCGAAACGCTTGCAAAGAAGCCGGAAATTCATATCTGTGACATCCTCCATCGGAGCCAGAAAAACAGGGTAATCAGGAAATTCTATATTGCCGATCTTCATTTTAGTTTTTTTAATCCGGATACAAAGATACAACTAAGTTATTTATGTAGATTTTTATTTACATTTGAGAGTATAAACAATTAATAAATATCTGAATGAAAAGTGAAAAATTCATGTTTTCCGATCATATAGAGTGGGAAGTTGTAGGAGAAGGAGTCCGCCGCCGTATCTTGGGATACGATGACAATCTTATGCAGGTGGCCGTAGAATTTCAACAGGGCGCTGTAGGAGAAGTACATAAACACATCCATAGCCAAACTTGTTATGTGGTAAGCGGAGTATTTGAATTTACCGTAGGGCATGAAACGCATATTGTAAAAGCGGGGGATGGACTATATATGGAACCGGATATTCCGCACGGAGTGAAGTGTATAGAAAGCGGTATACTTCTTGATTCTTTTAGTCCTGTACGGTTAGATTTTTTGAAAAAGTAAAATAAAATTATTCATAAGCAATTAATTATTAGCATTTATACTTATTGATACGAAAAATTATTCATATCGATATGGATGCCTTTTATGCTTCTATAGAACAGCGTGATAATCAGCAATACCGGGGTAAGCCTCTTGCAGTAGGTTATGCCGGAGACAGGGGGGTAGTTGCCGCTGCAAGTTATGAAGCAAGGAAATACGGTGTGCGTTCTGCTATGGCATCTAAAACGGCTTTACGCAAATGTCCGCAATTGATATTTGTGCCTGCCCGGTTCGATGTGTACCGAAGCATATCACATCATATCAGGGAAATATTTCTTGAATATACGGATCTTGTGGAACCTCTGTCACTCGATGAGGCTTTTTTGGACGTTACGGAAAATCATAAGAATATTCTTTATGCTACCCGAATAGCAAAAGAAATAAAAAAAAGAATCTTTCAGGAAACAGGTTTAACTGCCTCAGCAGGGGTGTCATTTAATAAGTTTCTGGCTAAAATAGCATCGGATTATAAGAAACCGGACGGTCTGTTTGTTGTTAAGCCAAAGGATGCAGAGTCTTTTGTAGAAAGGCTTCCCATCGAATTTTTCTTTGGAGTAGGGAAGGTGACTGCAAAAAAGATGCATGAGTTAGGAATAAAGACAGGACTCGACTTGAAAATGAAAACTGAGGAACAATTAGTAGGAATTTTTGGAAAAGCAGGACATATTTATTACCAAAATGCAAGGGCAATTGATGATAGGATTGTTAACCCAAATCGTATACGTAAATCGGTCGGAGCAGAAACTACATTTGACAGGGATATTGATTCTTATGAAGAGCTTGCAAATGAAATGAAGGAGATTGCAGAAGATGTCATCGGACGCATAACAAAAAATGCTTTCAGGGGAAAAACAATTACTTTGAAAGCAAAATATGCCGACTTTAAAATAGTTACGCGAAGTAAAACATTGCCCCAAGTGGTAACTACTTATGAAAACCTTTACAACACCGGTCTGGAACTTCTCAAGGAAATAAATGCGCCTGATGGGGTAAGGTTATTGGGTTTGAGTATTAAAAACTCCGACTCCCTATCGTGGACAGATGCAATCCAGCTTAGAATAAATTTTGATGAAAATGATATGGGATAAATTCTAGCTGTTTGCTAAAATCATATCCATCACGCGGGCGGTACGGGCCCCGCTTATTCCTGTCGAGGGACAATTTCCAATACCCCTTAGTTCATCTACTATCGTCTGAATCAAAGGTTGTTGAATATGTTCGGGAGGGGAGATATTATAGGTTTCTATATTTGTATCGTTTTCTACAATTATCGGCTTAAAAGCAAATGTATTAAAAATGATTTTACCTTTGCTTCCTGTGATTTGTATAGTATCCTGCACCGCTTTTTCATCGGAGACAAAGCACCATAAGCCGGTACCAATAACACCTGATCTGAATTTTAATATGGCTGATATGGTATCTTTTACTTCGTAAAGACCGCCCGAATTGCAGGAAAATCCTTTAGCTTCTTCTATTTCTCCCAAAAGAAAATCGAGAATGTCGAGTGTATGTGGAGCCAGGTCATAAAAATATCCTTCTCCAGCTATATTTTTATCGACGCGCCATGTATGTTCTTCCTTTTTATAATCGGTTGTTTTGGCTTTCGTAAAATGTGTAACCTGCACGGTAAGAACCTGTCCGATATATCCTTCTTCGATCAGAGATTTTACTTTGAGGAAGTAGGGTAGTGCCCGCCTGTAAAATGCCACGAAAAGCTTCTGGTTTGCCTTTTCCGAGACTTTAATCATCTCCACGCACTCTTCATAGTTCATTGCCATAGGCTTTTCTACATAAACAGGCTTACCGCTTTCCATAACCCGGATAGCATAATCTTTGTGCGAATTAGGAGGAGTAGCTACGTAGACGGCATCTATTTCGGGATCGTTGATTAACGAAGTAGCATCCGTGTAATATTTCGGTACATGATGCCTGTCGGCAAAATCTTTGGCTTTTTCTTCATCTCTTCTCATTACGGCTGATAAAGCGGAATTTTCGATTTTGTAAAAAGCAGGTCCGCTTTTTTTCTCACATACATTTCCTGCTCCGATAATTCCCCAATGAATCGTCTTATTATCTTCCATATCCTTAATAATCTGTCGTTTCTACTCCGCTTGTCTTTGTTTTTGGCATTACATTGAATTTATAGCTGAAACTCAGCATAGCGTAACGCCCTATCATATTTGTACGTGTATCGGAAATATAATTAGCCGAATTGACTCGTAATACATTGTTACGGTCATTAAATATATCGTAACATTGCAGTTTAATAGTTCCCTGTTTTTTTCTCAGGAATTGTTTTCCTACAGAAAGATTCCATAAAAACTCCGAATCTTTAAAATCATCTACATATCCGTTGTTCTTCGTAAAGCTGATTTCGTTCTGAATAGTAAAATCGTAAGGTAAATTCCATATAGTGAAAGACTTGAAGCCGTAGTTGGTGACATTCAGATTCTGCTGGTCGGGAAGGTTATTCCTTGTTATATTGTAATTGAGATTCGCCTGCAAGCGCTGGGTGAATTTTTCCGTCCTGTAATTAATGGCGAAAGTTTCTGTAAAAGTCAGGTTCTTGGTTATGTTTTTTCTACCGTTTGAGAACCCGATATTCCTCATAAGATACCCGTAAGTAGTATTGTCAATTGTAATTTTTTTATTTCTCAACGGCAAACTGAACATCACGCCTCCATTGAGCCCCCAGTTGCCGTTAACATTGCGGAATGTGTTTTCGGTATTCCCCAGTTCGTCTGTAAATTTATAATCCACTATTTTATTAATAGTAAAATTACCTCCTGCTGTCAATGTGAAATAAGACCCTTTTTCGTAATCGGATCGTTGAAAATAAAGATTTACATTGTTCTGGAAACTCGGTTTAAGATCAGGGTTTCCATACATCCGCGAAAGGGCATCCATTATGATGGTATCGGAAGACAATTGTCTTAAGGACGGCTGTTCCGTAGAGCCATAGTAATCGAAATCAATACTCATATTCTTTTTAGGTTTATACGAAAAGCGGAATGTAGGGGAGAAATTCAATACACTTTGCTTTTGATTTTCGAAAGTAGTATCTCCGAGATAGGATTTGTTCCAGGAGCTGGAAGGATCTATATTAAATCCGATAGTATATTCTAATTTTTCTTTGATAGACTGAAAACTCAGGTTAATGCGCTGGGTGACACTGCTTGATTCGGAGATACGGGTGTAAGCAGTATCTATGGCTGCATACTCTCCTTCGCCGTCCCTTTTATAGGTAAGCCTGTCACGGGAAGAGTTTTCATATCTGTAATTATAAGAGAGTTGTATGAGCTTACCTTTCCCTACAGGTTCTACAAAAGAAAACAAAAAACCAATATTATTACTGTTACTGCCTATATTTAATTTTTGATCGATGAGCTTGGTTTCATTTATTCCCTGATACAAAGTTGTGGAAAGATTTGAACCATTGTTGCTAGTTCCTCTGGTCGATCCGTTAACGGCGAGGCTTACAGTTCTTCCTTTACTGTTTAATTTCCTCCCGATAGTGAAAGAAGCATTCAATGAGTGAGTGTTTCCTTTCGTAAAATAATCAGTCCATCCCGAAGTAGTGTCTTTTTGGTTAATAGTGTAGGATTGGTTATTGGTGTGTCTCATTTCGTCACTCGTGCCGGTATTCAGGCTGAAACGAGCATAGATGGTAGTGAGCGTATCAGGCTTCCACATCAGGTTGGTACCTGCATTGAGATTTTTACGGATACTTTGTGAAGATGAGGATTCTTTATTCATACGGTTTCCTGACTCTATAAATGTCTCCGTATTACTGTCCATATCGTATAGGTTGTCATTACTTTCGTAACTAACATATCCTCCGACCTGCAAATTTTCGTTTCGCTGTGTATTAAAGTTAAATCCTACTTTACGGTTCTTGGATATGCCGTCGTATTGACCTGAAAAACTGCTGTATTCAAAATCATCAGTCACATTGTTCATGTTCGCTAATAATGCATACTGATTGTCATCGACCATGTATTGGGCATTAATTTTATTGGAATACCGATGGTCGGTTCCGTATCCTATCCTCGCATCACCGAATACGGTTCGTGTATACTCTTCTTTTACATCCAGATTGAGTACTTGTTGTTCCTGTCCGTCTTTAAAGCCTGTGATTTTGGTTGTTTCCGATTCTTCTTTAAATACCTGGAGCTTATTAATCATAGAAGCTGGCAGATTTTTCAATGCCATATCGATGTCGTTGTCGAAGAATTCTTTCCCGTTAATCAATATCTTATTGATAACTTTACCATTGACCATCAGTTTACCGTCTGCGCTCAGTTCCATTCCGGGTATCCTGCGCACTAAATCTTGAAGTAAGGCATCTTCCTGTACTTTATAAGCGTCTGCGTTATATTCGATAGTGTCTCCCTTAACGATGATGTCGGGAACGTAACCTATGACAACCGTTTCATCGAGATTATAACTTGCTTTTTGAAGATTGATAATACCTAAATCGAGATTGTCTTTTCTATCGGTTAATTTTATATCTTTTCTGTAGCGTTCATAACCCATATACGAGATTTCGACTATGTATTCTCCTTGGCGTGGAGATACACGGAACCGCCCTTCTTCGTTGGTTACTGCTCCAACTACAAATGAACTGTCGGCAACATTTAAGACACGTACTGATGCGTAAGATACAGGTTCATTCTCCAGACTGTCCCTCACAAATCCTGTCACGCTCTGTGCCTGAGCGATCAAAGTAAAAGAAAAGAATATAAGAAAAATAGAGTATTTCACCCGCTACTATCTAAGTTTAATTTACGGACTCAGGTATATAACGAAAAAATAGAGCATCTAGTATGATACTCTATCCGGGTATTCTGTTTTTTGTATTTTTTATTATTCTTTTTGAGTAAACAGAACCATTTTAACCTGCAATTTATTACCGATGTCTATAACATGGATGATGTCCTGCAGATTCAGGTTTTTATCCGCCTGTAAAAGCACATTGATATCATCCCCTTCATGGCGTTCGCCTATCACCCTGATCAGTTGGCCTTCCAGTGCTTCGAAAGGTACTTCTGTATTATTTACATAGTATCTGAGGTCAGATGTAATAGTGAGGTTTATATTCTTTTTGATGGCTACTTTTTCAGCTGTCGACGAGTTTGGTAGCAACACCCGGATAGCAGCCGGTGTAACCATCGTCGAGACGATGAGGAAAAAGAGTAACAGGAAGAACATAATATCGTTCAGTGAAGCTGTGTAAACTTCTGCCGCTCGTTTTTGCCTTCTTTCTATTTTCATAATATGTAAGTTTAGAAATAGAAATTTTAATTATAGGGATAAGGTGTTTCTGCGGGCAATCT
>DQAM01000186.1 GCA_003523545.1 Dysgonomonas sp. | reverse complement strand
TATCCCAAGGCTTGGACTGCTCCAACGGGCCTAAGAACATTTCATAGATGCGCAACGTATCCGCTCCGTAATTTTCTACAATATCGTCGGGATTCACTACATTGTGATAAGATTTAGACATTTTTTCAACAGACCATCCGGTGATATATTTTCCGTCTTCAAGTATAAATTCCGCATCGGCAAACTCAGGCCTCCAGGCTTTGAATTTCTCCAAATCTAAGATATCATTGCTCACAATATTCACATCCACATGAAGGGGCATGGTATCATATTGGTCTTTCAGATTCAGAGACACGAATTTATTTGTCCCGTTGATCCGGTATACAAAATTGCTTCGTCCCTGAATCATCCCCTGATTGATAAGTTTTTGGAAAGGTTCGTCTTCACAGGAAACTCCTAAATCATACAAAAATTTATTCCAGAATCGGCTATATACCAAGTGACCTGTAGCGTGTTCAGTTCCCCCAATATACAAATCTACATTCCGCCAGTATTCATCTTTTTCTTTCGAAACCAGTGCTTCCGTATTTTGCGGATCCATATAGCGCAGGTAGTACGCCGACGAACCTGCAAACCCAGGCATAGTATTCAATTCAAGTGGGAATATGGTTTTATGGTCTATTTCTGTGTTGTATACCACTTTATTATTAACGGTATCCCATGCCCATTTGGATGCCCGTCCTAATGGAGGCTCTCCTGTTTCGGTAGGGAGGAATTTATCTACATCGGGTAACTCCAAAGGAAGGCATTCCAGCGGAATCATATAAGGGATATTTTCTTTGTAATAAACAGGGAAGGGTTCTCCCCAATACCTTTGGCGGGAGAAAATAGCGTCGCGTATGCGGTAATTTACTTTGACACGTCCCAAATTGTTATCTTCGACATATTTTTTAGTTGCTTCGATAGCTTCTTTTACGGTCATTCCGTTTAGGAATTCCGAATTCATCATTATACCTTCTTTAGCATCGAAACTTTCTTCAGACACATCACATCCTTCGATCAATGGTATTATCGGCAAACCGAAATGTTTTGCAAAAGCATAGTCGCGACTGTCATGCGCAGGTACAGCCATAATGGCACCTGTTCCATAACCGGCCAGCACATAATCGGAAATCCAGATAGGTATTTCTTTACCATTCAGCGGATTTATGGCATACGAACCCGAAAATACCCCCGATATCTTTTTATCGGCAATACGGTCGCGCTCGGTACGTCTTTTCGTTGCTTCCAGATAATCATCCACCTGGGATTTTTGTTCGGGTTTTGTCAGGATTTGCACATAATCGCTTTCCGGGGCAAGTACCATAAAAGTGGCTCCGAAAATAGTATCCGCACGCGTCGTAAATATATCTATCTGTACATCCGAATCTTTAACCTTAAATTTCATTTCGGCACCTTCCGAACGGCCTATCCAATTGCGCTGGGTTTCCTTTAACGACTCTGTCCATTCGATAGTATCCAGACCTTCGAGCAAGCGTTGCGCATAAGCCGATACACGCAGGCACCACTGGCGCATTTTTTTCTGCTCCACAGGATAACCACCCCGCTCGGACAAACCGTTAATAACTTCATCGTTGGCTAATACCGTTCCCAACGGAGCACACCAATTGACCATCGTTTCCCCCAGATAAGCAATGCGATAATTCAATAGTATTTCCTGTTGTTCTTTTTCCGTTTTACTCTTCCATTCTTCGGCAGTAAACGATAATTCTTCACTGCACGCAATATTCATACCGTCCGTACCTTGTTGCTCGAATACACTGATAAGCTCTTCGATTGGGCGTGCCTGCTGTTCGTCACAGCAATAGTACGAATTGAACATTTTGATAAATGCCCATTGCGTCCATTTGTAATATATGGGTTCGCTGGTGCGTATCTCACGGCTCCAGTCGAATGAAAATCCGATTTTGTCCAATTGCTCCCGGTACCTGTCGATATTCTGATCGGTAGTAATAGAAGGGTGTTGTCCTGTCTGAATAGCATATTGCTCGGCAGGAAGCCCGTAAGCATCGTATCCCATAGGATGCAATACATTGAAACCGAGGAGTCGTTTATGGCGGCTATAGATGTCAGATGCAATATATCCGAGCGGATGTCCGACATGTAGTCCTGCTCCCGATGGATAAGGGAACATATCGAGGACGTAATATTTAGGTTTAGACGGGTCCTCAACTACTTTGTAAGTATTGTTTTTCTTCCAATACTCCTGCCAACGCTTTTCGATTTCTTTGAAATTGTATTCCATGACTTTAACGATACTAATTTTTAGTGTGCAAAGTTAGTTATTTCTTTGAATTAAGATATACATATCCAAGACCTAATTTAAAGGCTTTTTGTACTAACAATGAACTTTATAGAATGGGATTAATTTTTAAGTATATCATCCATTACCGCAATCAGGTCATCAGCATTGTTTTTCGTTGTATCGAAAGCTGTGCTTTTTCCGTTATACGGCTCATACATAAAGACTCTGGTTACTGAAAAAAGTCCTATAGTCGAAGCTCCCGAAGCACTCGCCAGATGCATCATACCGCTGTCGGCACCTACAAATATGGCGGAATTAGCAATTACAGCAGCTATCTCTCTCAGGTCCACACTGTAATAGGAAGGTTCGGCAAAATCGATTTGCGAAACGTTTTCTTTAGGCAAAACCTCCACAATATTGTATTCCTCAGCATATCTGCTTTTCATATGCGAATAGATGTCACTCCACCATTCTTTCGAATAGCATTTATCACCCGTAGCAAAAGTATAGATACAGATCGTCTTTTTCATCGGATTCACCATCCTGCCTAGTACTTCTTTTCCTTTTTCCAGTTCGGCGGAATCCAGCCTAATACTTAAATCCGGCACAGGCTTATCCATCCTGTCGATTCCTATTCCTTTGAGAAAAGCCCTCAGATTATAAACCGGTTTTTTCGCGATATGACCATAATCAGGATATTGTCCGGCCAAATGTTCATTTTCGCTGAATATACGGACTTTTGATTTTACATATCGTGCAGACAATCGTCCCGAAGAGGAGTTACTATCGATATTGATAGCTATATCATAGTTGTTTTCCCGTAACTTAAGCCATACGCCCATATATTTTGCCAATTCTTTGAATGGCTTTCCAGGAAGCTTGATTATATTATCGATATTACTGTAATTCTGAAATAAAACAGTGGACGCCCCTCCTCTGACAAACAAATCAATCTTGCAATCAGGAAAAACATCTATAAGTTCTTCTATTAAAGGACTTATCAATATCTGATTGCCAAGCCTGTTATTGGGACGGCAGATGAGGATACGGGCTGTTCGTGGAAGCTGTTCTTTCTTTATTTTTGCTGGGTCTGTACTTTTCCCCACTATAAACCCGGCAGCACCCCACATTATCTTTCTT
>DQAM01000013.1:1747-16135 GCA_003523545.1 Dysgonomonas sp. | reverse complement strand
AATATGGCTTTAACTACATCTTTTTTACTTGAATAACGCCTGCATTGTTCGGCCAGGCTATACCCCAGCAATGTCCCGAGGATAAAATCCTCTTCGGGAGTGAGTTTATTCAAAGGTTTATTCCTACATAAGCTCGAAGCTACAAGCAAACAATCTTTTTTACCGAAAAACACATTTATATTACCATTAATTTGCCTTTGTATCATATAGGGGATTCCGTCTTTTTCGAGCCGGGCTTTCACCCTGTCTTCCAATGAGCCTGCAAAAGTACAGAGTACCATTTCCCTGACACCTTTCTTGAATTCGTATATGTGATGGTTCAATACCTGCATCATAAAGGAATCTCCGGTTTAATAGGTTAAATCGCCTTTTTCAAATCTTCTACCCAAAGCGCAACACGCTGGTCAGTCATATCGGGCTCGTTGTCTTCATCTGCCAACAGGCCTACAAAACGTCCGTCTACTACAGCTTCCGAACTATCGAAAGTATATCCTTCGGTAGAAACCTGCCCGATAAGGGTTACGCCTTTATTTTTTATGACCTCGTATATTTTACCTAATGCGTCGCCGAAAGTATCACTGTAAGAAGAAGAGTCACCGCAACCGAATAATGCTACCTTTTTACCACTCAGGTCAGCCTTCTCGACATCATCGATGAAAGATTCCCAATCGTCCTGCAAATCTCCCAGCCCTAAAGTAGGCGACCCAAATAAAAGCACATCATAAGCATTGAAATCCGCTTTTGCTGAACTGACATCGAACACATTAGATGAAGAAACATTCAACGCTTTTGCTATTTTTTCCGCTAAATCCTGAGTGTTTCCGGTTGTAGAACCGTAGTATATACCTATATTTGCCATGTCTTTAAAAACTGTTTATTGTTTATTAATTTTACATTACAAAGTAAATCTGCTTTATCCCTCCGTACAATACCATAAAATTGGGATATTTTGCGTATTACATACCAATAAGTAATTAGTTAAATGTAAAAAATAGTTGAAAATCAATAATATGATGATTCCAAAGTTAATTTCCGAAACGCTCGGGATAAGAGAAAGCCAGATAGAAAGAACCATAGGCCTGTTCTCGGACGGGGCAACCATTCCTTTTATAAGCCGTTACCGTAAAGAAGTGACCGGAGGACTCGACGAAGTCCAGATAGCTTCCATCAAAGACCAGTACGACAAACTGATGGAACTGGTGAAAAGGAAAGAAACCGTCCTCAAATCAATAGAAGAACAGGAAAAACTTACTCCGGAGCTGAAAACCAGAATCGAAAATTGTTGGAATCCGACGGAACTGGAAGATATATATCTGCCCTACAAGCCCAAACGCCAGACACGTGCAGAAATTGCCCGAAAAAAAGGGCTGGAAGGACTTGCTAAATTGCTTATGACACAGCAGAGATTCGATGTGGAAGAAAAAGCCGAAAGTTTCGTAAAAGGTGATATACAGGATACGAAAGAAGCCATCAGCGGGGCATGTGATATTATTGCCGAATGGGTAAACGAAGATGAGATAGCCCGTAATTCAATCCGCAATCTTTTCGAACGGGAAGCCGTTATTTCTTCGAAAGTTATAAAAGGCAAAGAGGAAGAAGGAGACAAATACCGGGACTATTTCGATATGGAAGAAAAATTAAGCAGGGTAAGTTCGCACCGTTTACTGGCAATGCGTAGAGGCGAAGCGGAAGGCTTTCTTCGTATAAGCATTTCCCCGGACGAAGGCGATGCGCTTTACAGGCTATACAAACGTTTCGTGAAAGGCAGTACAGAAGCTTCTTCATACGTCGAGACAGCCATAAAGGACAGTTACAAAAGACTGCTCAAGCCCTCTATCGAAAATGAATTTGCAGCTATAACAAAAGAGATTGCCGACGAAGAGGCTATCCGTGTTTTTGTTGAAAACCTGCGCCAATTACTTTTGGCGGCTCCCCTCGGGCAAAAGCGTGTCCTTGCAATCGACCCGGGATACCGTACAGGCTGTAAACTGGTCTGTCTGGATGCACAGGGAAATCTACTTCACAACGAAACGATATACCCCCACCCTCCCCAGAACGAAACGAGCAAAGCGGCAAGTAAAGTCGTTAAACTGGTGTCTACATATAAAATAGATGCTATTGCTATCGGCAACGGAACTGCCGGACGCGAAACTGAACGTTTCATTACCAATCTGAGATATGAGAAAGAAGTACAGGTATTTTCGGTAAGTGAAAACGGGGCATCGATCTATTCCGCTTCTAAAACTGCCCGCGAAGAGTTTCCCGAATACGACGTTACTGTGAGAGGCGCCATTTCGATCGGCCGGCGGCTGATGGATCCTTTGGCTGAACTCGTAAAGATAGATCCGAAATCGATAGGTGTAGGACAATATCAACACGATGTGGATCAAAATAAGCTGAAAAAGTCGCTCGATATGACTGTGGAAAGCTGTGTCAATCTGGTAGGCGTCAACCTGAACACAGCAAGCAAACACCTGCTTACTTATATCTCAGGACTCGGTCCGGCACTCGCTCAGAATATAGTGGATTACCGGGCAGAACACGGTGCGTTTAAAAACCGCAGACAATTGTTGAAAGTTCCCCGTATGGGCGAAAAAGCTTTCGAACAATGTGCCGGATTCTTACGCATTGCGGGAGCTGATAACCCGCTGGATAATTCATCGGTTCATCCCGAAAGCTATCATGTCGTGGAAACGATGGCCAAAGACCTGGGATGCACTGTGAAAGACCTGATAGATAATAAGCAGTTGAAAAGCAAACTCGACCTAAATAAATATGTATCTGACAAAACAGGTCTTCCGACACTGAACGACATCATGGAAGAACTGGATAAACCGGGACGCGATCCCCGTAAAAAAATAGAAGCGTTCGAATTCGATCCAAATATAAAAACCATTGAAGACCTCCGTGCCGGAATGACTCTTCCGGGCATAGTAACCAATATCACTAATTTCGGATGTTTTGTGGATGTAGGCGTAAAAGAAAACGGGCTGGTGCACATATCGGAAATAGCCGACCGTTTTGTATCCGATCCTACCGAAGTCGTATCCCTGCATCAATATGTCAGGGTGAAGGTTTTATCTGTAGACCTGGGGCGCAAGAGAATACAATTATCCATGAAGGGCCTCAACTCATAATCATGCTATGATAATAAAAGAAATCAAATCCGCCGAAGAAATCAGGTCCAGCACCGCAGTCTTAAGCCAGGCATTCGCAACCGTCGCCGAAGATTTCGGACTGACAGAGAGTAATTGTCCGACAAATTCAGCTTTTATCAAAGAGGATTCATTGCGGTTAATGACCGACAAAGGAGTATACCTGTTCGGACTCTTTGAAAGAGAAAAGCAAGTCGGTTTTGTTGCGGTGGAAAAATCTACCGATTCTCTTTTTTATCTGGAGAAACTCGCGGTAGTGCCTTCTTACAGGCACAAAGGATACGGGAAAATATTAATGGATTATGCTTCCGGTTTTATAAAGAAACAAGGCGGAAAAGAAATATCGATTGGAATCATCAATGAAAATTCAGTCTTGAAAGCATGGTATGAACATTATGGTTTCCGTGAGGCAGAGATAAAGACATACACCCATCTGCCCTTTACGGTTTGTATTATGAAGAAATATATCTAAATCTTAATTCAATCATATAAATAAAAATTTTAACTTTGTGGCTTGATCAGAAGACCTTATAAAATAAAACACCGATATGAAACCAACATTATTTGTACTTGCAGCAGGAATGGGAAGCCGTTATGGAGGGCTTAAACAACTCGACGGACTGGGTCCGAACGGTGAAACCATTATGGACTATTCTATCTACGATGCTATCAACAGCGGATTCGGGAAACTGGTATTCGTTATCCGTAGATATTTTGAAAAGGAGTTTATCGATAAAGTGGCTTCCAAATATGATAAGCATATCCCTGTAGAAATAGTATTCCAGGAGCTGGAAGATATTCCCGAAGGCTTCACTCTCCACCCCCAACGTGTAAAACCATGGGGAACCAATCATGCGGTACTGATGGGAAAAGATGTAATTAACGAGCCTTTTGCTGTAATCAATGCCGACGACTTTTACGGACGCGATGCTTTTGAAAAACTGGGAGATTGGCTGAGCAAACTAGAGGACAGTAAAAACCATTACTGCATGGTAGGATACCGCCTGCAGAATACCCTTTCGGAAAGCGGTTCAGTAGCACGCGGAGTCTGCGAGACCAAAGACGGATTCCTGACCAGTGTAGTAGAACGTACACATATCGAACGCAAAGACGGTAAAATACAGTACAAAGATGCGGAAGATTATTGGTATGAGCTTCCCGAAGATGCACCTGTATCTATGAATATGTGGGGATTCACACCCGACTACTTTGAGTATTCGAAGGATTATTTTGTGAAGTTCCTCGAGATGAATCAGACTAACCTGAAAGCGGAATATTTCATTCCCCTTATGGTCGACCATCTGATTACAAACCAAATAGCAGATGTGAAAATGTTAGATACTTCATCTAAGTGGTTTGGAGTCACGTATGCAGAAGACCGCGAATCGGTAGTATCCAAACTTCAGGCATTAGTAGATAAAGGTGAATATCCAAGTCCTCTTTGGCAATAACGAAATTATCAAAAATAAACATTTAAGAGGGCAGTCTTTACAGAATTGCCCTCTTTTTATTTATTAATATATCTTTATTTAACAGATAGTCCTATTTTTAGGATAAAATGCTATCTTTACAATTGATTATAATTATCAGGTAAAAAAGAGAACCGCTCAACGGCCTTCTCTTATAAAGTTTATGGCAAAGCAAATAACTAAAAAAGATGGTTTTAGGGACTTATTACGCACAGTCCGTGAAAAGTCGGATACATTGCGGTTGTCTCCGTCAGAAGAAAAATATCTGATACACATTATAAAAAAGGGGATTCGAGAAGGAATTTATGAAAAAGACGATAACCGCTATTATTATCTGGATATAGTACTCAATACCCTGCTGATAGTTATTGAAGAAATCGGTCTTAAAAAAGCATCTGTCATTGCGAATGTGCTATACAGGCCGGCAATATGTAAAATAATTTCGGTAAATGAAATCGCCCGCAATTTTGATGAGGAAGTCGTGGATATAGTCAACGGACTGCTGAAAGTAAACGACCTCGGGGCCACTCAGGCAACATTGGAATCCGAAAACTTCATCAAGTTATTGCTTTCTTTTGCCGAAGACATGCGGGTTATCCTTATTATGATTGCCAACCGTACGCACCAGATGCGGATTGCCCATTCGTATACCGACACCGAACGCCTTAAACTCTGCGTAGAGGTTTCGTATATATATATTCCTTTAGCTCATAAATTGGGCCTTTATAAGATAAAGTCCGAAATGGAAGACCTTTATCTGAAATACACTGACAGGGAAACATATGCCTTTATTTCCCGTAAGTTGAGCGAGAGTAAGGAATCGCGAGATAAGTACATCCAGGGATTCATCGCCCCGATAAAGGAAAGATTAAAAGATAGCGGATTGACATACGATATAAAAGGACGTACTAAATCCATTTACTCGATAAATAACAAGCTCAAAAAACAAAAGATCGAATTTGAGTCTGTATATGACCTGTTCGCAATCCGTATTATTCTCGAGTCCGAAACAGATAAAGAAAAAGCCGAATGCTGGCAGGTATATTCAGTCGTGACAGACTTATACCAACCCAACCCTAAAAGGCTCAAAGACTGGCTGTCCATACCGAAAAGCAATGGATATGAGTCATTGCACACAACGGTGATGGGACCGCAATCGAGATGGGTAGAAGTGCAGATAAGGACACGCCGTATGGACGAAATTGCCGAACGGGGGCTGGCTGCACACTGGAAATATAAAGGTGTAAGAAATCAATCGAATATCGACGATTGGCTGGTCAATCTGCGCGAAACTCTCGAGAACAAAGAAGTGGCTTCCACAGAAAAGCTGGAAAACTTTAAGCTCGACATTTACGATGACGAGATATACGTTTTTACACCTAAAGGAGATTTATATAAATTACCTAAAGGGGCTACCGTGCTAGACTTCGCTTTTGCCATACATTCTAAATTGGGATTGACCTGTGTATCGGCAAAAATAAACGGCAAGAATGTATCGATACGCCACAGGCTGAACAGCGGAGACCAGATAGAGATAATGACCTCCCCCAACCAGACGGCTAAACAGGACTGGCTGAACTTCGTCACCACATCGAAAGCAAAAAACAAAATACGCCAGAAGCTGAAAGAAGATGCCAACAAGCAGGTAGACCTGGCGAAAGAAGCTTTGCAACGTAAATTTAAAAACCGCAAAATAGAACAGGACGAAGGTGTGCTGATGAGACTCATCAAAAAGATGGGATTCAAAACTGTTACCGACTTCTATATTAAAATAGCACAGGAATCACTGGACATAAATACGGTCATCGACCAGTATCTGGAGTTGGAAAAACGGGAATCGGAGCCTCACGATAAACAGGGTACCATAAGTGCAGAAGAATATGTAATCAATTCGCCGAATCTTATACCCGAAAGTGCAACCGATGAGCTTATCCTGGACAAAAACCTGAGAGGAGTGGATTACTCGCTGGCCAAATGCTGTAATCCGATTTACGGAGATGAAATATTCGGATTCGTATCGTCGCAGGGGATTAAGATACACCGCATCAATTGCCCGAATGCCCACGACATGATTTCCCGCTTCCCGTACCGTGTTATTCCGGCACGCTGGTCGGGCAAGTCGTCTTCGTCTTATACCATCACACTGCGTGTGGTCGGGACAGACGATATCGGCATCGTCACCAATATCACCTCTATTATTTCCAAAGAACAAGGGACTAATCTGCGGTCTATCAGTATCGATTCCAATGACGGATTGTTTCAGGGAACTTTATCCGTCACCTTGCAGAATACCGAAACCATGAACAGCCTGATAAAAAAACTGAAAAGCGTAAAAGGAGCCAAACAAATTAACCGCATTAACTGAGTTTTTTCTTACACGGAAAAGAAAAGACCACATTTAATATTATTACCTTTGTCTCCGGATTTAACCGGAGATTTTTTTTGAAAGACACCTGTTTTTACGAAGGAGAGAAATGAAGAGAAGATTTAGCTTTTTGATAAGCATTTACATTTTATTATTTTTTACTTATTCAGACAGATTATACAGCCAGCGGAGCGATTTGGCCTCATGGATATACATAGAAGCCGACATCACAGGTTCGCATTGGCAGGGAGTATTGTCGGGCGAATTCCGCCTGAAAGATAATATCGGCAAGGTAGACCTTTACAGTGGAGGATTATTCGGATATTACCTATTCAGCAAAGCCTTTAAAATGGGTGTCGGATACGAATATTTCGCCAATGACCTGGGCTCTGGTAAATTGGAATCCGAACACCGCACAATGATACAGAGTGTTGTGCAATATCCTGTTGCAAATTTTAAATTAGCATGGCGGTCTTCTTTTATGGATACTTTTTATAAACTTTCCGATCCTAATTTCGGAGTACGCAACCGTTTAAAAGCCGATTATTATTTAGAAAAAGTACATTTGAAACCTTTCGTGTATACGGAAATATACCACGAATTGGAGAGCGGAATCAAGCATCAGAAAAACCGTTATGCAACGGGAATCAATTATATGATAAAAAACAATCAACAGTTCGACCTCTATTATATGATAGAGGATTATCATTCGCGTAAATTTACACGTCATGTAATCGGATTGGGATATTGTATATCCATATAAATTTCTTTACATTGCAATCATTATTTTCATAAATATTTTTTTGAACATAAAATAATCCTGAATCGTTAATTTTTTATCTTTATATTTGCAAACAGATTATACGAGATGATCCTATGAAATATTTTCCTCTATATAGCGGTATTTTGCTTTTTGTGGCAGCAGGAATGTTTTCGTGCCGCCCTCAGGAAAGCCCTTCTGCCGATAACGGCATAGAATTCGATACCATACGTTCGGTCAGGAATTATCATCTCGATAACGACTCTACACAGCCTTCGTGCAACCTCAGGCTGACTTTTGTCTACCCTTCGCAATATAAGGACGAGACTGTATTAAAATCGTTGCAGGATATTTTTATTGCCAGTTTCTTCGATGAGTCGTATGTAGGACTTACTCCCCAAAAAGCTATCGAAAATTATGAAAATAATTATGTAGAAAGCTACAAAGAAGATGCACGCATCTTTTCGAGGGATAAATACGAACATGACGAAACAGAAATGTATTCCTCTTATTACGAGATAGATAATAACACTATAATTTTTAATCAGGGAGGAATACTTTCATTCCAGATCAACCAGACCAATTATAAAGGAGGAGCTTCATCGTATGATTTCTTCAAAAATTATACGATAGATGTTAAGAATGCACGTCTGGTATTGGAAGACGACCTGTTTGTCGATGGATATGAAAAAGCATTAAACAGTATTTTCCGCGACCACCTGCTGAAAGAGAACAAGGCAAAATCGGTATACGACTTGGAAAACCTGGGATATTTCGGTATTGAAGAGATGATTCCGAACGGTAATTTTATACTGGATGACAATAATATAACATACATTTTCAACCGGGGCGAATACTCCGGATATAAAATCGAGCCGATTACCATTCCAATTGCTTATAAAGACATAAAGCCCCTGATTAAAGAAGAATCGGTAATATCCAAATTCGTTTCAACATAAAATCATCACTGCATTTTTAATGGATATAATCCTCAAATATTTTCCCGACCTGACGGATACACAGAAAAATCAGTTTTCCGCACTATATGACCTCTATTCAGACTGGAATGCCAAAATAAATGTGATTTCCCGCAAAGACATCGAAAATCTTTACACCAATCATATTCTGCATTCGTTAGGCATTGCCAAAATCATACGTTTCACCCCGGGAAGCAGCATTATGGATATAGGTACGGGAGGAGGATTTCCGGCAATTCCGTTAGCTATCCTTTTTCCGGAAACCCGCTTTTTATTAGTAGACAGCATCGGTAAGAAAATCAAAGTCGCTACAGAAGTGTCGAATGCAGTTGAACTCAAGAACACCAGTTTCAGGCATTCGAGGGCAGAAGATATAAAAGAACAATTCGATTTTGTTGTAAGCAGGGCCGTTATGCCTCTGGCTGATATGGTTAAAATCGTCCGTAAAAATATTTCCCACGATCAAAAAAATCCATTACCCAATGGTCTGATCTGCCTGAAAGGAGGAGAATTGGAAAAGGAGATATTACCTTTCAAAAAATATGTGGAGGTCGATAATCTGAGCGATTTCTTTGAAGAAGAGTTTTTCCAAACTAAAAAGGTTGTTTATTTACCGTTGTAAAAGTACTTTCCCTGATCCCGAAAAAGATATTATAAACTATATAATCGCCTTCATTGTTAATTACTTCTACACCGGATTAGATAAAATAAAATTAGAACATAATATGAAAAAAGTTTTTTATTTATTACCGCTTGTAACTGCCTTTTTGGCATCCTGCGGACAAGTGAATGATTTTGAACTGAAAGGCCGGTTTGCCGACGACTCCCATAATGGAAAACTCATCTATCTGCAAATGCCGGATAAAGACCCTGCTAAATTTATTTCTATCGACTCAGTGCAGGTTCAGGGTGCAAATTTCGAATTTGCCGGAGCAGCAGACAGCATACAGATGTTATTTGTTGCAGGTGGAGGCATTAGCCGGCCTCAACTATTCGTTGCAGGTGAAGGTACTGTGGAAATGACTATAGACTCTACAGGTATGGCAAAAATTTCTGGAACACCCTTAAATAATAAGTATCAGGAATATCTGGACAAACGTGCTTCATTGGCAAAAGAAATGCAGGAAGAAGGTAAAAAAATATCCGAGGAGTATAACAAAGCCAAAGAAGAAAACAGGGTAACGCCGGAGCTGGAAAAAGAAACCGAAGCTAAATATGATGCTTTGTATCAAAAGACAAGGAAATATCCTTACGATTTTGTAAAAGAAAATGCTTCGAACGTAGTAGGACGTTATGTATTTCTCGACAGAGGCCGTTCTTTCACTCAGGAAGAACTGGAAGAAATCATTCCGTCGGTAAGTGGTCAATTGACAGGTAATCCAAGATTTCAGCTTATCGAAAACAGACTGCATGCCCTCAAAACTACAGTCGTAGGACAAAAATTTACCGACCTCAAAGCCCAGACTCCCGATGGTAATCCGATAGCACTGTCAGATTATGCAGGTAAAGGAAAGTATGTACTTGTTGATTTCTGGGCTTCGTGGTGTCCCCCGTGCCGTAGAGATATGCCGGATGTAGTTAAAATTTATAACCAATATAAGGACAAAGGTTTCGAAATCGTCGGAGTTTCACTCGACAGCAGAAAAGAAGACTGGATAAAGGGTATAGAAGATCTGAATATTACATGGCCTCAGATGTCCGACCTCAACAGGTGGGATTCACAGCTAAGCACAGCTTATGCTGTAAACAGTATCCCGCATATGGTGCTCATAGACAAAGAAGGAACTATCATAGCCCGCGGGTTCCATGTAAATGAGCTGGCTCAAAAGTTAAGTGAACTCTTGTAAAATATATGTAAAAGCTAAAAACGGGTAAAGATTAATTTCTTTACCCGTTTTTTATTGCGGAAAGTTCCGATCAATTATTACAATATCTTAATGTCAGATACGCCATTGTTCCTACCGAAGTCTGTAGAGCTTCCTCATCGATAAGGAATGTAGGCGTGTGCAATCCTGTCGAACGTTTTTTCCCCTGAATACCGAAACGGTAGAATGTACAAGGATATTGTTGCGAAAAGAATCCGAAATCCTCGGCTGTCATTCTTTTCGGTAAAGCTTTTACATTGTCGGAGCCTAAATATTCAGAAGCATAGGCTTTCATCATTCCGGTTACGGCCTCATCATTAAATACGCAAGGATAACCGTCATAGACCTCTATTTCGCATTCGCATCCGTATGCTTTAGCCGTATGGACTGCAATATCCCGGATAATGGGTTTCAGTGTAGAGCGTTCCTCTTCATCCATACAGCGGAGCGTTCCTGCCAGCGTTACGACATTGGGAATGACATTCGTTGCACCCTCTGCAATAAATCTGCCGAACGAAAGTACGCAGGGCTTAAAAGGATTGGAACGACGGCTTACCACTTGCTGCATCGAAACCAATACCTGCGCAGCCGCTAAAACCGTATCGTTCACTTCATGCGGAAGAGCTCCGTGGCCGCCTTTACCGATAATCTTCATATGAACTTCATCGGCAGAGGCCATTATCACACCATCGCCAAAACCGACCTCGCCTACATTATAATCGACATAAGCATGTTGTCCGATTATAATATCGGGGTTATATTCATCGAACAGACCGTCTTTCAGCATCAGACCCGCTCCCCCGGGATGTTTTTCTTCCCCCGGCTGGAATATAAATAATACCGTTCCGCCAAAACTGCCTTTGAGATCACGGATAATCTTCGCTGCCCCCAGAAGGCTTGCGGTATGCGTATCATGCCCGCAGGCATGCATCACTCCTTCATTCCGGGAAACGAAATCTATATCGTTTTGCTCAATTATAGGCAAGGCATCCATATCTGCCCGGAGCGCTATCACTCTCGATGATGGCAGATGACCTTTAATCCATCCGAGAATACCGAATCCGCCGATATTTTTCCGGTAGCCGATCCCCCACTCTATAAGCTTCGACTCCACAAAGGCCGCTGTCTTTTCTTCCTGGAAAGACAGTTCGGGATACTGGTGCAGGTACTTATAATAACCTACCGTGTCTTGATGTAAGGCTTCAACTTTTTCTTTTATAAGATGTATAAGTTCTTTCGACATACTCATTGTGATCTGAAAATGTAAAATTAATATATTAATCTTTCAAAAGGTCTTTACAAAAAACATATTTAAGTATATTTGATTTATTATTAAATAAAACATTATATGAACGGCATTACGGATATACGCATGACGGCCCAGCAATTGACTGTACCGCAATTCGATCAGGTCAGGGAATTGGTCTCGTGGATGGGAGCTGTCCAGGCACAAGATTATACAATGGTAAAATGGGCATTGGGTATGCGCCTGAAATCAGCAGATATAAAAAAAGTGGAAGATGCCCTATCGAAAGGAGAGATACTGAGGACCCATGTCATGCGGCCTACCTGGCATATCGTAGCCGCTGAGGATATCCGCTGGATGTCCGCATTATCGGCAAAAAAGATACAATCGGGAATGGCATCGTGGGGCAAAGGTTTTGAATTATCCGAAGAACTATACAGCAAAACGAATGATCTCATCATAAAAATTTTGGAAGGCAACGAAAGCCTTACTAAGAAAGAGATTGGTGAAGAATTTGAGAAATTAACGAATGGAAAGCTCACTGCAGACGACCCCCGGCTATCGCTTTTTCTATCCCGCGCAGAAACGGAGGGTATCGTCTGTAGCGGCATCGACAGGGGTAGATATCAGACGTATGCACTGATAGACGAGCGGGTCCCCCCGACTCCGCCAATTACCAAAGATGAAGCTCTGGCAAAGCTTGCCCTGAGTTATTTCAGAAGCCACTCTCCTGCTACACTCGAAGATTTCATCTGGTGGTCGGGATTATCGATAACAGAAGCTAAACATTCTATTCATCTCATCCATGATAAACTTATCAGCGAAAAATTTATGGATGATAAGCTGTATATACATGAGTCTTATAATGATATAAGCATCGCCGAAGATGTTTTTCATCTACTGCCTCCTTACGACGAATATCTCATAAGCTACAAAAGCCGGACGCACTGCCTGCCATTGCATCATTATCCGAAAGCGTTCACCAATTACGGCATATTTTATCCGGTGATACTGCACAACGGGATTATCGTGGGCAACTGGAAAAAGATAAACAGCAAAGGAAAAACAACTATCGAAACCGATTTCTTCGAGAAAAAGACAAAAGTAAAGAAAGCACTGATAAATAAGGCTGTACAAAAACATATATCGTTTTTACAATCGTCGAGGTAAGATTATTATATTTACCTATTTACTATACTTTAAATACATAAGCCATGAAAGTTAATTACATCCTTTTACTCGTGTTCATGTTAAGCATCTTCACAGGTTGCAAAGAAAAAAGCAGTGAAGTAACAATTACAGGCCAGTTAGAAAATGTGGAAGACGGAACAATCATTAACCTTACGAAAAGTGAAGGAAATATAGCTATTCCCATATCAACTGATACCCTCAGGGAGGGAAAATTCAGATTTACCTTCAAAGACAGTATTAATGAAGCCCGGCTGTTCTCAATTATGGCTAAGGGGGATGGTTTTCCACCCACATGGCTGGATATCTGGGTTGCCCCCGGAGCAAAGATTGAGATCAGCGGTAAAGATAAACTGATAAGAACATGGAACGTAGAAAGCGATATAACTGAGCAAAAAGAACTGAACCAATTCAAATCGATCACGGGTGAATATCAAAAAATGATACAGTCTATTATGACAGAAGCATATTCATACTTCGATGCCAGAAAAAAGAATCCGGAAAAAAGTAAGGAATACGTAGCTAAGATGGATTCACTATATGCGATAAGAGATTCTCTCGATATCCTTATTATAAAAAAGGAAGTTGATCTCCTTGCGCAAAATAAAACTTACAGCAAAGTGTGGCTACAGAAACTAAACGACCATTCAATGCCTTTGAGATATACGGAGCTTCCGCAAGAATATATTGATAAAATGAAGAATTTGTATGAAAATATGCCGAAAGATATGAAGAAAAGTGATACGGCCCAGTCTATATACTTAAGCCTTTATCCACCTACTATTGTTAAAGAAGGTGATAATATGGCAGACACAGATATGTGGGACGTCGATGGGAAAATGCATCATCTGGCCGACTATAAAGGAAAATATATACTTATTGATTTCTGGTCTTCGGGATGCGGCCCTTGCATTATGGCCATACCCGAAATGAAAGAAATATCCGAAGCTTATAAGGACAAATTAACGATAATCAGCATCAGTTCCGATACTAAAGATATATGGCAGAAAGTTTCGAAAGAAAAAGATATATCTTGGGTTAACCTGAATGATTTTAAAGGCGAAGACGGTATTAAGATAAGATACGGAGTGATTGGAATTCCTCATTATGTGATGATTTCTCCCGAGGGAAAGGTCATTACTTCATGGATGGGATACGGCAAAGGTTCGCTGAAAAATAAAATGGAGGAATTAATCAAATCATAAAATATAAATGAACTCAAAAGTGAGTAAAATACGTTTCGGTGTCGTCGGCACCAATTTCATTACAGATAAAGTATTAGAGGGGGCAGGGTTAGATTCGAGGTTCGAACTTTCGGCTGTCTACTCCCGCACACAGGAAAGAGCCGATGAGTTTGCGGATA
>DQAM01000013.1:0-1741 GCA_003523545.1 Dysgonomonas sp. | reverse complement strand
TATAAAATTACCCATACTTTCACATCTTTGGAAAGTATGGCTTCGAGTGATACGATAGATGCGGTATATATAGCATCGCCCAACTATCTGCATGCCAGCCAGAGCATTCTGTTTATGCAACATAACAAACATGTACTATGCGAAAAGCCTATTGCATCCAACTCGCGGGAAGCAAAAGCGATGATAGAAGCTGCACGCAAGTATGATGTAGTGTTGATGGAAGCTATGAAACCGACATTGACTCCCAATTTTAAAGCAATAAGGAATAATATCGGAAATATCGGGACAATCCGGCGTTATTTTTCCTGTTACTGTCAATACTCATCCCGTTACGATAAATTAAAAGAAGGGATTATACTGAATGCTTTTAAACCTGAACTTTCCAATGGAGCAGCTATGGATCTGGGAGTTTACACTATTTATCCGATGGTTGTACTATTCGGAAGACCATCTAAAATAGATGCGACAGGATTAAAGCTGGAAACAGGTGTGGACGGACAGGGCGCTGTCAATTTCGAATATCCAGACATGAATGCAACCATCCTTTATTCCAAAATAGCGGATTCGTCTCTGCCTACCGAAATACAGGGTGAAGAAGGCACAATTAGCGCCGACCGTATCAATATAATAAGTGATGTTTCGCTTAAATACCGCAGCGGAGAGATCGTAAATCTGACACTTCCGAATACTTTGCATGAGTATTATTATGAAGCAGCAGAATTTATGGATATGATTGAATCCGGCAGGAAAGAATCAGAGATCAACAGCCATGAAAATTCCCTCATCACTATAGAGATCATAGATGAGATCAGGCGGCAGTTAGGAGTAAAATATCCGGCGGATGAGAAATAAAAAAGGGAGTTTAAATAACTCCCTTTTTCGTTAGAATATATCTCTGTTAATATTTATAACCGATTTTCTTAGGCGCCTCAGACGCATTAGATATTGGAATCAAGGTGAAGCCCCAGTTATATTCCTGATTGGCAGGTATAGTATAACCCGGCTCGGGGCGTGCTCCCCAACTGTTGTACCCAGCAACTCCCGACTGCTTCATATCCACACATACTTCGATAAAGTCACGGGGTACGATATCTGCTTCGTGAGTCTGCTTCCTCAGAACGTTTTTAGCTGCCTCATAATCTTTGTTTGCTATCTCCTGAGGTGACATATTACGCCATTGATAATCTTCATCAGATTCCTGGCAGTCAAAGTCCTCTATCGAATTGCGCAGGGAATTGAAGCCAATAGTTTTATCCGCTTCGATCAGCAGGCCTTTACCCGAAGAACTATTCAACGCTACCCAGCGAGTATCACTATGATGTCCATTTTCCTGAGGCCTTACATACGGATAATACATTTCTTCGGCAGTAGTTTTATAATATCCGATCAATGTACCCATCTTCCTGTCCTCGTAGTTATCTTCAGGCCCGCGTCCCAGATACTGTACCTGGTTCATCTGAACAGGCATACGGAAACGTACCCCGATGCGCGGCACCTCAAGTTTTGAGCTTTCCTGTCTTCTGCGGTCTCTTTGCCCGCTATCCGACTGAGTGGCTTCTTTTGCTTCGGCTGTAAGCTCTGCCGCCGCTTCTTCTGCTGCCGTAGATGTAAACTTCACAGAAGCATTCACAATTCCCGACGGATATACCTTATAGTTAACAATATAATCATTACCGGCGGCCAGCTCATATACTACGGAAAGAACAGCCAGATTGCCGTCCATCTTAGCATCAGCACTGCT
>DQAM01000014.1:5339-5683 GCA_003523545.1 Dysgonomonas sp. | reverse complement strand
ATTGTTGCGTTTTCTATTTTCTGCAGAAAATAGTTTACTGTCCTTATGTTGCCGTACCCCCACCAATCAAACAGGCCGTCCGGCAACGGATTATTGTTCACGACTCCCCAGGTATATGACCTGCAACCTTCGTCTGTTACCTGCGCCATATATGTACCTTCCTCTTACGAAGTGTAGGAAAGGTCCTCGACATTCATCGCATTGTACATATTCGCTATATAGGCATTTATTCCGTCATCGTTGCCCCATACCGTATCATCGGTAAGAATATTGCGGGAAGTAGTATCCAAAATGTCTGAACAACCGAATAGGTGTAAGGCTAAGGCCAGACATCCGATTTTGAC
>DQAM01000014.1:0-5236 GCA_003523545.1 Dysgonomonas sp. | reverse complement strand
CGCTCTTCCGATCTAACCAAATGAAAAAGATTTCTGCTGCGGATAATAGCGTCCGTTGGTCGATGCCGATTCCGGATCCAGCAGCTCAGATTCTGTTATTGTGAACAGGTTATAGCCTGTAGCAAAAAAACGTAATGTTTCTATTCCGGCTTTACGCGACAGTGAAGCGGGGATAGTATAACCCAGTTGAATTTCTTTCAGGCGCAAGTAGCTGCAATCCTGCATCCAGAACGTAGAAGTTTTGGTATTGTTAGGTTTGCCGGCAGCATAAGTTGACGGATACTTTCCCGGAATCCATTTGCTGTTCACATCATAAATATCTTCGTGACGCCATCTGTCATAAAAAGCATCGATACTATTCTCTCCGTTGAAAAATGGTACCTGAAGCTGACCTCCATAGAAAACATTCATGTTGGCGGCACCTTGTAAGAATATTGAAAGGTCAAAATTTTTCCATGCAGCACTTAAGTCCAGGCCAAATGTGTATTCAGGTTTGTTGCTGCGGCCTATAATATGCACGTCATTGTCGTCTATCACCCCGTCTCCATTGTAATCCAGGTACTTAATATCGCCCGGAAGCAGGGTGGTATTTCCGGCATCGTCTTGTGTCGGCGACGCAGCTATTTCTTCGTAAGACTGGAACTGCCCGATAGCTTTATACCCGAATGTATAATTCTTCCAACGATTGTTCGTATTATTTCTCCAGTCAGTATATTGATAGGCCGAAGGCGTTCTTTCTATATATTCATTTCTGGCACGGGTATAAGCCATGCTGCCTCTCACTGAATAATAAAATCCGTTAGACAAGGTATTGCTATGGCGCAATGCAACTTCATATCCCCGATGGCTGTCGCTATTGAGGTTTTCCTGAGGAAAACTTGCTCCGAACGTGCCGGGTAAACTGGCGGCTCTTGTAGCCAGCAGCCCTTTACGCTTGCGGTAGAATACATCTATCTCTCCGGCTAATTTACCTTGGAAGAAACCGAAATCGAAACCTATATTGTAAAGGTCGGAAGTATACCAGGTAAGATAAGGGTTCGCTATCCCCCTGTCTACCAGTCCGGAAGTCAGAGCGCCTCCGCCAAATATATAGTTTCCTGAGGGATACGTATATCCGGTCACGTAACTATATGAGTTCCATCCGTCGCTTTCGTCTCCCAGGCGTCCTACAGAGGCTCTTAGCTTGAGGTTATCAATAAAGCTATATTTATCCCTGATAAAGCTTTCTTCCGAAATTCTCCAACCTGCCGATACAGAAGGGAAAAAGCCCCAACGTCCGTCTTTAGGGAACTTAGATGAGCCATCCTGCCTGAAACTGAATTCTAAAAGATACTTCTGGTCATAGGCATAAGTGAAACGACCTATATACCCTATATTGGCTAACTCGTAACTGGTGCCGCTGTTGGTAGCTCCATCGGTTTTACCACTGTTTATCTCATCTATGGCATCAATCACAAAATCGCGGCCTGCACCTATATAATTTTCTTTATTTTGTCTTGTTTCAAAAACGAGCATCCCCGTTACATTATGTTTGCCAAAGGTATTGTCGTAATTGATAGACCCCTGGAAGTTACGGTTCTCGTCCCTGTAATTAATTTCGGACAAGGAAGATGTAGAAACTACCTGATGTGCATTGTAGGTCTCGGTAGCCTCGTCATAAGTATATAAGCTGAATTTTTTAGTGAATGTCTTATCCGATATGTTCGTGTAACGATAATAGAACATAGCTTTTGCCGATAGACCCTTCACGTATTTGGCGGCATCATATTTCAATGCCACAGATCCTTCAAAGGTGTATTTCCGGTCGTTGCTGTATCCTACTACATCGGAGTCGGTGTAAGCAAGCGGGTTGAATATATCGTTGGTACGCGCATAATAATCCTTATTATTGTTGGCGTAAGGAGAATACATCGGGAAATTTTTCTGTATTCCTGCCATAATATTTGTGATAGATTGGTTTGGTGAGTTTACATTCTCTCTCCGGCCCGATACTGATACCGCGAGCGACAATCCTTCATGAATTTTCGCATCCAGATTCGATCTGAAATTAATCCTTTCATAATTGTGGTCTCCCGATTTCCACATGCCTTCTTCCCGCATAAATCCAGCAGAAGTGAAGTAGCTTACATTCTCATTTCCACCCCTGATATTGACATTGTATTGCTGCTGCGGGCTCCAGTCTCTTACTACAGCATCGTACCAATCGTAACTTTCGTAGCCGGGTTCTCCAGTTCTGTATTTAGCCAGAGCTTCTGCTCCATAAACAGGCTCAAGTCCTCTGTTTACTGCACTTTCGTCCTGCATCTCTACAAACTGGGCGGCATTAGCCATCTTAGGATATATAGTTGGTCTCTGCCAAGTAAATGTCGAACTCAAACTAACTTTGGTAGCCCCTGCTTTTCCTCTTTTTGTAGTTATCAAAACAACACCGTTGGCGGCCTTTACTCCGTATACAGCTGCCGATGCATCTTTCAGAACGCTTATGCTCTCTATTTCATTCGGATCTAACTGGCTCATCCCGTTTGTATTATTGTTATATACGGGGATTCCGTCAATAATGATGAGCGCTGCTCCGAATCCGCGGACGTCAATCTCAGCATCGTTACTACCGGGCATCCCGTTTCTGGCAACGACTCTCAACCCAGGTAATTTCCCGCTTAATGAATTCGATAGATTGGATGAAGGCGATTTTATAATATCCGAACTTTCTATATTCGCTATGGAACCGGTAATACTCCCTCGTCTTTGAATACCATATCCAACCACAACGACCTCGTCGAGCAAATCCACCTGTTCGTGTAATACCACCTCCAGATTGGTTTGTCCCGATAATTTGAGCTTGACTTGTTCAAATCCGATATAGGAGAAGTTTAGTGTCGAAGCCGAATTATCGACCATGATACTAAATTTACCGTTTATATCAGTCATTACACCGTTACTGGGATTGTCGGCTTCCACTACACTTACGCCGATCAGGGGGTAACCATTCGAATCTGTAACTGTCCCCGAAACGCTTTTCCTGCCTGTTCCCTGCCTCTGAGGATTTTGGGGGTTTTGACGTTGGTCCGAGATAACGATAGATTTAGATGACACAATGTTGTAAACCAGATTTCTTCCGGCTAGGGCTTCATCCAGTATCGACTGCACCGTAACATTACTTTTTGAAAGATTGATGTTTTCTTCAGAGTCAATAACGACATCCCGGTATGAAAAACGATAGGTCGTTTGTTTTTCGATAGCATTAAATACCTCTTTCAATGAAGCATTCTTTACATTAATGGTTACATTACTCTCTTGGGCCAAACTGTTGGTTACATTACAAAAGAAAGTAATGAATACTAAAATAAACAGCTTCAATTTTACATGTTTATTCATTTTGCATTCTTTTTTAGGTTAGACTTAGTTAACACAACTCAAAAGTAAAGACAAGCGTTTTCGGAGAATGTACCAAAAAGAAAACATGTTTTATAACATAAAAAAACGTCTCCCAAATGAGAGACGTTTCTTATGAGTAGATAAAAGTACTATTTATTCGTCATGACTATTTCTTTATTTTCTTTCACTGTTATAAGATGATAGCTTCGCTCTAAAATTTCAAGCACTTCATTCAGGTCGTCGAGAGGTAAAGTTCCCGAAAATTTGTCAGAGAAACATTCTTCACAATTTATTTTAATTATCACATCGTAATATTCTTCTATCATATGAAGAACCCGGGACAATTCGGCATTGCGGAATATCATGTCGCCATTTTTCCAGGCCGATATATTCCGGGCATTTTCCTCAGCCATGACTGTTATTTGCCCGGTTAAACGATTTAATACTGCTTTTTGATTTTTATATAAAATTATTTCTTGATTTTTCCTGGTAGATAGAGAAACGCATCCTTCTTCAAGAACCAGTTCCGCAACAGCATCTTTTTCGCGGACAGAAAGGTTGAATGTCGTACCGAGCACCTTTATTTCCATTTCTTCTGTATGAATGAGAAAAGGTACTTTTTCATTATGGAAAACCTGAAAATGTCCTTCACCGCTGAAGTTTATCATCCTTTTATTTTTGTTAAAATCTTGAGGGCGATATTTTAATGTCGACTCTGTATTCAGGGAAATGGCTGTCCCGTCCGGCAATGTGACGGTTGCACGCTCCTTCTTATCAGTTGTAAACAATATTTCTTTATCGAAAATAAGCTTGTTTTCGTGATAGTTATAAACAGCAAACAATATTGATATGGGCAATAATATACTGGCGGCAATCTGAGCCCAACGAGGCGGGAACAACCGGATGCGTTTTTTACTTCTGCCGATAGCATTATCTATATTGTTTTTCATTTTAGCTACCCGATTCTCATCAACAAACGACATATCCTGATCTGTTTTCAACCAGTCTGCATATAATTGTTGGCCGACCTCTTCGTCTGTCATAGAATCCAGATTATCTTTGAGTTCGAACAACTCGTTTGGGGTCAACTCGTCTCTCTTATATTTATTTATCAAGTGGTCCATCTATATTATAAAGACATTTTATTTCTTAATTCATACCAAACAAATTCATTATTTTAATAAACAATAACATATGAGGCAGATATGTTTTACTGAGTATTTCCCTCAGTTTCTTAAGGCCGACCGAAAGGGAGTTTCTTACGGTTTGGTCATTCAGTCCCAATTTTTCTGCAATTTCTTTATTCGATAACTGATTTATTTTGGATAGGGTTACCACTTTTTGTATTGTGGGTGGAAGGGTTTGAACCGCTTTCTTTAACTCCATAATAAATTCTTGATATTCTATATTCTGACTGGTGTTATTAGTTGGTATTTTATCTTTATAATCAGCATATTCTACATAAACAAATTGATGAACATTTGCCCGGAAGGCATTGATTATATGATTTTTGGCCATTATAAAAAGAAGAGAGCTAAGCGTATTTTCCTGTTTTATGTTTTCACGATTCATCCAGAGTTTTATGAAAACATCCTGTACAATTTCTTCCGAATTTTCGTGCGATTTAGTAAATTGGAAGCAATAAGCATAAAGACGCCTGACATAAATCTGATAAATTTTATCAAATGCATCGTATGATCCTTTCTTTAGCTGAGAAATAAGGGATTCTTCGCTATCAATATTACGAGGATGGTTTTTCACTTAATTTATTATTTATACATCGGTCAACAGGTGAATGTATATAATGATACAAATATAAGTATTCTAGTAATATATTAATAACTATTTGTAATATATTCAT
>DQAM01000019.1 GCA_003523545.1 Dysgonomonas sp. | reverse complement strand
CTTCCGATCTTTTCTGTATTGGATGTCAGAAGCCATCTTTTCAGGAATGCGTCGGGAAATTCCAGGTTTCCTGCTTTCTTTTCCAATAACTGGCGCACATCCAGTAAAAATTTATAATCGCTGTCAGGAGCCAGCTGAGAAGAAATAGTTTCTTTCACTCTTGCTCTGAAATCAGGTTCGGTGGTTACCGTGTTAGGGCCGAAAACTTTATCGAACAGTTCCTGATCGAGATCAGCTTCTCTGTAACGGGTAATTTCGTTTACTGTAAACTGGAATTCGGGAGCAATAGCCTCTACTTTATCTTTATCGATATGAAGGAAAGAAGCTATTTCCGTTTCGTTTCCATCATAAGCTTTACCTGGGTTAAATACTATAACTGCACCTTTTTCAACTCCGACGAATTTTGTCTGTTCTTCTTCATTTTTCATATAAGAAGCCATCAATACAGCATTTTCTACTTTAATTCCGTCTTCTTTGGGCTGTCCGTTCTCAAGCTCTACAACATCTCCTTTGATAAGGTCGGTTGCCTTAGCGCCTTCTTCTACAGTTTCGTATTTACCGAAATTAGCTTTGTAAGAGGCGATCTGCTTGTCGACCATTTCCTCATCCACAGCTATTTTATAATAGTTTATTTTGTCTTTCTTAGTCAAAGACATTTTTATCTCGGGAGCAAGCGCAATATCGAAATAAAAATCATAATCTGTTTCGGCAGCGAAGTCTATCGGCTGCTGCTGTTCGATATTAGGAAGAGGCTCGCCCAATACGTTGATTTTATTCTCCTGAATATAACTGTACAGACTTTCTCCTACCAACTTATTGATTTCTTCAGCCATTATCGATTTTCCGTACATTTTCTTAACCATACTTGTAGGCACGGTACCCGGACGGAACCCGGGAATATTTGCTTTTTTACGGAATGATTTTATTGCCTCGTCTACTTTTGGCTGGTAATCAGCTTTTTTTACTTCTATTTTGATTACAGCATTTACGCTGTCTACATTAGTAAGAGATGTATCCATCTTTTGATTTGCTATTTAATATATTTAGTTATGTATTTAATTCGATTTTAAAACCTTAGGGTTTCATGGACTGATAAATTCGAACGGAATTTACGCGGTGCAAAAATAGTTTTTATTATTCCAATATTCAAATTTATTTCTCTTTTTCAGGCGCTAATCCTTTAAATAATCTTATCCTTACAGATAATTTAACTATTTACAGATAAGTGCATTCTGAAAAAAGGAAACAAAATATCATTTTGACATCGAATGAAATGCTATATTTGTATAAAACACAAGGATTATGATAAACAGACAGCTGACCAACCCGAAAAGCATTATAGTAGTAGGCGGTTCGAATGACATATTGAAACCCGGAGGAAGTGCCCTCTACAACCTTATCCAGGGAACATTCAGAGGAAAATTATATGTGGTGAATGCCAGGCAAGACGAGACGCAAGGCGTCGTATCGTACCGCAATGTGGAAGATGTACCCGAAGCCGAATTAGCAATCATATCTATTCCCGCAGCCTCCTGCTACCAGGTAATGGAAACTTTGATACACAAAAAAGGAGTAAAAGCTTTCATCATTTATTCTGCCGGGTTCAGTGAAGAAACACCAGAAGGTGCCGAGCTGGAAAAGAAGATAACGAAACTGGTTAACGACAATGATGCTGCGATGGTAGGCCCTAATTGCAGCGGTATGTTCAATACGCTATACCAGGCTATTTTTACCAAGCCTGTCCCTCCGCTCGATACACTGGGAGTAGATATGGTATCCAGTTCGGGCGGCACAGCCACTTTTATGATCGAATCGGCTATACGTGTGGGATTAAGGTTCAATTCATTGTGGTCGGTAGGGAATTCCGCCCAGATAGGAGTAGAAGACGTTATTCAATACTGGAACGAAAGCTTTGATCCAAAGGAATCTTCGCGGGTAAAACTGGTCTATATGGAATCTATCAAAGACCCCGACCGTTTTCTGGAACACTCCTCATCATTAATCAACAAGGGATGTAAGATCGCTGTCCTCAAAGCGGGAACTTCCGAATCGGGAAGCCGTGCAGCTACCTCCCATACAGGAGCCATAGCCAGTTCGGATTTGGCAGTAGAAGCGCTGTTCCGAAAATCCGGAATTATGCGTTGTTATTCCCGTGACGAATTAGCCAATATCGGAGCCGTACTTTTACTGCCGCAGATAAAAGGACGCAACCTAGCCATCATAACACAGGCAGGAGGCCCTGCGGTTATCCTTACTGACGCGCTCTCTAAAGGAAAGATGGATGTCCCCGAAATGCCTAAAGAACTCGGAGAAAAACTTAAGACAAAACTTTTACCGGGAACTTCGGTCTCTAATCCGATAGATATTCTGGGAACAGGCACAGGCGAACATCTGGGGATAGCTATAGATTTTTGTATCGAAAATTTCAAGGCCGTTGACGGCATTGCCGTTATCTATGGTGACCCCGGAGTCACGAAGGTAAGGGAAGCTTATGAAGTTCTGGATCAGAAAATGAATTCGACACCCATCCCTATTTATCCGATATTGCCTTCGGTCAAAATGGCCGAGCAGGAAATGAACGAATTTGTAGCCAAAGGCCATGTGAATTTCATTGATGAAGTGGCATTAGCAAATGCTTTGTCGAAAGTAGTAACAACAACACCCCCGTTCGCAGGTAAAATAGAAGACCTGGATGTAGACATTCCGCAGATCAGGCGCATCATAGATTCTATCGAACAGAACGGATACATCAGTCCGCAGAAAATCAGACTGCTTTTCGAAGCTACCGGAATACCTTATGTCAAAGAGATGGTTTCGTCGGTTCAATCCGAAATCCTGGATTTTGCCGAAGAAACAGGCTATCCTGTAGTTGCGAAAGTGGTGGGACCTGTACACAAATCGGATATCGGAGGTGTTGTACTGAATATAAAATCCAAGGAGCATTTAAGTCTCGAATTCGATAGGTTGATGGCTTTGCCGGATGCAGCAGCTGTTATGATACAACCCATGTTAAAAGGCACCGAATTGTTCATAGGAGCTAAGTACGAAGACCGATTCGGGCATATCATGCTCTGCGGATTGGGCGGTATTTTTGTCGAAGTACTCAAAGATGTAGCTTCGGGATTGGCACCGTTAAGTTTCCATGAAGCACATTCGATGATACAATCCCTGAAATCGTATAAAATTATCCAGGGATCGCGCGGACAAAAAGGGCTTAATGAAAACTTATATGCAGAAATCATTGTTCGTTTATCCATATTGCTGCGATTTGCCACCGAAATAAAAGAAATGGATATAAATCCGCTGCTGGCAAACGAGAATGAAGTTATAGCCGTAGACGCCAGAATAAGGATTGAAAAATAAAAAGCAATCGCCTTATCTGCTGATAATGTGCTGTTAATTTTAGTTTATCCGGCACATAAAAAGTAAAAACATCTTTACCGGAGTTTTAAAATCACCGGATAAATCCTACTTTTATATCCTGTAAAAGTAGGGAACATTTGTATTATAGCTATTTTTGCAACGAGAATAACGATCAAAAACAATTATCTTCATATGAAACTATTACTGTTAAGCAACTCGACAAATCCGGGAGAAAGTTATTTGGGATACCCAAAACAGACCATCAAATCATTTTTAGGGGACTCTCCGAAAAACATAGTATTTATTCCTTATGCGGCCGTTACTTTTTCGTACGACGAATATGTAGACAAAGTAAACCAAAGCCTGCAGGAAATAGGCATACAGGTTAAAGGAATACATACATACAGCAATCCGAAACAAGCCGTACGCGATGCAGACGTCATCATGGTAGGCGGAGGCAATACATGGAAGCTCACACGCATGGTACAGGAAAACGGCCTCATCGAAATTATACGTGAAAAGGTAAATACGGATACTCCTTATATTGGATGGAGCGCTGGTTCTAATCTGGCCTGCCCCACATTAAGGACTACGAATGATATGCCTATCACGGCACCCCTGAGTTTCGATGCTCTCAATCTCGTACCCTTTCAGATCAATCCGCATTATCTGGATGCACATCCGACAAACCACGGCGGCGAGACACGCGAAACCCGCATCATAGAGTTTATTACCGAAAACCCCGACATTTATGTAGTAGGTCTGCGCGAATCGACTATCCTGCATCTGGAAGACGGTAATTTAAGACTGATAGGAGACCGCACTGCACGAATTTTCAAATTCGGGCAAGAAACGTACGAACTGACATCGAAAGATGATTTTAACTTTCTTATCCATCTGACTTAAACATATTTCATGAGTAAAATCAGCACCAGGTTCCGGATACCTACTCCGGTCTTTTTTGTAGTAGCAATTGCGCTTATCGCTTACTTCATACCCCGTGAGACGTCTATCAGTTATGACGAAACGGAAGGAAGGCCGTGGCGATATGGCCTGATTACTGCACCTTTTGATTTCCCGGTCTATAAGAACGAAGTCCAGCTCGAGAGCGAAAGGGACAGCGTACTCAGGGAATTCAGGCCCTATTACAGCAGGGATAAAGAAAAGGCGGAAAGATCGGTTACTCTTTTCCAGAACGATGCAAAAGCCACAGAGGTAAGCAGCGAATACTCTTACTATGTGAGGAACAAGATGAGGGAAATATATTCGGTAGGAATTATTTCTCTGACCGAATTTGACAAAATAGCAGCTGAATCCAATACCAAACAGCTTTACCTGGTAGATGACAATAATATAGCAACGATCTATAATGTTTCGGTGTTTTATACGACCAAAACTGCGTACGAAAAGCTTATCCAGGATGCTCCCGGCGGACTGGACGAACAAACCCTGCAATCCCTGAATTTAAATAATTACCTTTTCGAAAATATTATTCTGAATAACGAACTTTCCAAGAAAGCGAAAGAGGAACTACTTATGAGAGTGCCTTTTGCCGAAGGGAATGTCCTAGCCGGACAGAAGATTATAGACCGGGGTGAGATAGTTACGGCAAAAACCATCCATATACTCAACTCGCTGCAAAAGATTACTGAGCAGCGCGAAGGCTCAGGTACCCGGCAAAACTGGATGATCGCAGGCGATGTGGTATTGATAACATTCCTGATAGGTTCTTTCATGGCTTATCTTATTTTCTTCCGCCCCCGTGAATATTCCGACAGGCGGAATGTACTCTTCATGTTATCCATGGTCGTGCTTTTCTGCCTGCTTACCAGCTTGTTTGTCAAGCTAGGATTGAATGTATATATTATACCTTTCGCCATAGCGACAATCATGGTACGTACATTTATCGACTCGCGTACTGCCATGTTTTCCCATACGGTCACCATACTGATAGCAAGTCTGGCCGTACCGTTTCCGCAGGAATTTCTCATGTTGCAGATTCCGGTCGGATTCGTCTGCATATTCAGCTTGAAAGGATTATCGGAAAGGTCGCAACTTATAAAAGCATCGTTTTATATTTTAGTGGCATACGCTCTCGTTTACGTAGGTGTGGTTCTGGCATTCAAAGGTGAACCCAAACAAATCGATCCGCTGATGTTCCTCTACTTCGGGATTAATTTCGTATTTCTTATGTTTGCCTATCTGCTGGTTTATATCTGTGAAAAAGTATTCGGCTTTATATCGGGAGTAAGCATGGTGGAGCTATCGAATATCAATAAACCGCTTCTGCAAAAATTGTCGGAAGTGGCCCCGGGCACCTTCCAGCATTCTATGCAGGTATCGAATCTGGCCGCCGCAGTAGCCGTGCGGATAGGTGCTAATGCCCCTTTAGTAAGGACAGGAGCGCTTTATCACGATATAGGGAAAATGTCTAATCCGGCCTATTTCACCGAAAACCAGGCTCCGGGGATGAACCCGCACGACGGATTACCCTATAAAGAAAGTGCACGCATCATCATAAACCATGTAAGTGAAGGCGTCAAAATTGCAAAGAAATACGGACTGCCTCAGCAGATCATCGAGTTTATCGAAACCCACCACGGCAAAGGCAAGGTGAAATATTTCTACAATATGTACAAGAATGAGAATCCGGATGAAGTCATAAATGACAGCGATTTTTCATATCCCGGTCCGAATCCGTTCAGCAAAGAAACAGCCATATTGATGATGGCCGATACGGTTGAAGCGGCCTCACGAAGCCTCAGCCAGTACACAGAACAGTCGATTTCCGATCTGGTCGAAAAACTGATAGATTCGCAGATGAGCGACGGGCTGTTGAGAAATTCACCTATCACATTCAAAGACATAGAAATAGCCAAAGGAATATTTAAGGAAAAGCTGAAAACGATGTATCATTCCCGGATCGTTTATCCGGAATTAAACGAGAAGGCTAAATTAAGTCAGCAGGAACAGGCTGAGAAAAATGCGGAAAACGGATAATTTTATATTATGTTTTGGGCAGACACGCAGGTCTGCCCCTGCATTTCATCAAACAATTTTATTTTCACGTAGGGACGGATTCTAAACCCGTCCGCTCGCAAAACATTCGATATGAAATAGATTCTAATCGTTGTAGGGACAAACCTATGTGTTTGTCCGCTATTTTCCCATTCATATTCTAGGCAGGCACACAGGTATGCCCTTGCTTTTTATACAATTTTTATGCCCGTAGGGACGGGTTCCCAACCCGTCCGTTAATAACATTCAACCTTTGATTTTAACCAGGACAAGTTTGGAACTTGTCCCTACACATTTAGACTTTCAGATGTCTGTTTTCGGACAGAAATCTGATGGATAATAAAAGCTGAATGCCCGGGAATTTGTAAACAAATGAGGGGAATTAAGTATTTTTCCCGTAAGCATCCAGCTAAAAGAAAGATCCGCTCAACTCTCTATCCGTACTATCTTTTCCCCTATATCTGCCAGACGGGTAATATCCTTTTCATATTGTTGTATTAATTCTTGTAAGGCTGTTTTACTGAGTAAATACAAATGGTCTGTATTCTTTTCGATTTCCCGTAATAAATCCTGCTGTTTCCCATCCGTTGTCTGTTCTTTCAGCAGGGAGAACTTTTTTTGCGTATCTTCATAAAACCACAGGATAGCCGAAACATGATAATGTAGAAGGTTTTCTATCGGAATGCAGTTGCGGATATAGCTTTCAAATTCGCTTCTCACTGATTGCAGCTCTTTCTTTGCGCGCTCGTGCCGTTGGTTCATAAATAGTTGTATTGAATATGATGGAACTTACCGGCAAAAATGATACTTTTCAGCGAGGATAAAATATCTAGTTGTACATATTTTATCGTAAAGTGTCCTTGTGCTGTGCGAACAGGCAGAAAAAAAAGCTGTAAATTAAGTCTGGACGGGCGTTTATATTCCGATAAAATATCTTAAATTAGCGGGAACTTTTTGAAAATAAACCTTGTTAAATGATTGTTCGTTAAACCGTTTTTAAACATACAATAATAATATGGAATCTGTTTCGACAAAAAAACCTGTCCATCATGGACGAAACATAAAACTGGCACGCAACTGGAAAAATATAACGCAGGAAGCGCTTGCTGAACTGCTAAACCTTAAAGCGGGGCAGGGGCGTATATCGGAACTCGAAATGGAGGAAACGATAGACGATAAAATACTCGACGATATTGCTAAAGCGCTGGATGTACCTGTGGATTTCCTGAAAAATTTCCAACTGGAAGATGTACTGAAATCTTTTGTTCAGAATGAACCTACGATGACAAGTGACAACTCCTCTGCAATTGTAGGACAGGCAGATCAAGCAGAACAGATTATCAATAACAATTACCCTATCGACAAGGTAGTGGAGATGTACGACCGCCTGATGAAAGAGAAAGACGAGCAGACCGCCCGTTTTGAAAAGCAAATCATCGACCTTGTAAAACAGGTAGAAGAATTGAAAGCCAAGATCAAATAAACACAGATATTTAGGATGTAAGGGTTGACCTGTATATCAACCCGGAACAGACAACCGCACAAAGGGGCAGACATATATAAGTCTGCCCTTGTTTTTTATATATAATACTTTATGCCTGTAGGGACGGGTTCCAAACCCGTCCTTTAAAAACATTCCACTTTTAATTTTCATCTAGGACAAGTTTAGAACTTGTCCCTACACATTTAGACTTTTCAGATATCTGTTTCCGGGCAGGCACATAGACCTGCCCCTGCAATTTCCATATGCACTTGCAAACCCATCTTATAAAAGCACAATTCCACAAAAAATGAAATATAAATATATTTTTTCTGCAAATCATTTCGCCATTAAAATAAATTGACATATTTTTGCATCATAAATAATCATATTGATACATTATTTTAATTTTAAATATCACATTAATGTGAAAAATTAAATATTAACAATTTTAAATGATTATGAGATGAGAAGTAAAAAGATTGTTTTAAGTTTCTATTCTTTTATGTTTTTATTTTTTCCCCACCATCATTCATTGACTGCCCAGAAAAACCAGCCGTCAGGAATCAGTTTTAGCCTTTCCGGCGATTTAGTGAGCAGTTATGTCTGGCGGGGATTTAAGCAGACGGGGGCCAGTGTACAACCCGCGGTTTCTTTATCAGCCGGAAATTTCACGCTGGGAAGCTGGGCCTCTACAAGCCTGTCGGACAACGGACACAAAGAAGTCGATTTTTACGTTTCCTATCAGGTTTCAGGATTAGGAATAACACTCACTGATTATTGGTGGGACGGCGAAGGTGCCCACCGATATTTCAGCCATCCCGATAAAGGAAACAGCGGACACATGCTCGAAGCCGGCTTATCCTATACCCTGCCCGCATCATTTCCCCTATCCCTTTCCTGGAATACATTCTTTCTGGGCGAAGGAAATAAGAAAGCAAATGGTGATAATTCATTTTCAACATACATCGAGTTGTCCTATCCCTTTTCAATAAAAGATGTAGACCTGGCAGTTTCCACAGGTTTTATTCCCTGGGAAAGTTCGGTGTACGGGCCTGGAATGGACAGCTTCAAATTCACATCCGTCTGCATAGGCGCATCAAAAAATATTAAAATCACCGATTCTTTCAATCTGCCCGTATTTGCAAACATAATAGCCAATCCGGCGGTAGAAGATATACATTTCGTTTTCGGCATTACCATTCAATAATTTTTTATCATCATAACTTAATATTGTTTCATATGAAAAAAATCGAAGCTATTATCCGTAAATCCAGATTTATGGACGTCCGCAAAGCCTTGCACGAAGCCGACATCGACTTTCTGTCGTGGTGGGACGTAAAAGGACAGGGAGACGCTAAACAAGGACTGATATTCAGGGGGATCGCATACGACATCAATGCGATAGACCGCATATATATAAGCTTTGTAGTAAGAAATATAAATGTTGAAAAATCTATCGATGCCATCTTAAAATCCGCCTATACCGGCGAAAGCGGTGACGGGCGTATCTTCGTTTCACCTATCGAACAGTCGATCCGCATACGCACCGGGGACCACGGGGACAAATCCTTATACAATAAAGACGAAGACTAAAAGACTAAGTATAGTCAAAAAATCACTCCGGTTTTAGGTTAACAATTTAAAAGATAAGATATTTATGAAAAAAAGATTTTTAAGATATATAGCTCCGGCTGTCATGCTGATGTCAGCACCTATCCTGTCGGCTCAGGAAACAAGTGCAATCCCCCCGGCCGAAACAGCACTCAATTCAGGCAATACCGCCTGGATAATTGTTGCGACTATACTGGTAATGCTGATGACTATCCCGGGCCTTGCTTTTTTCTACGGAGGACTGGTACGCCAGAAAAACGTATTGAGCATAATGATGCAGTGTCTTATCATAACTGCCGCAATCAGTATTGAATGGATTTTTATCGGATACAGCTGGGTATTCGGAACCGGCTTTATGGACGGAAATCCTCTGGGGGCGGTTATCGGAGGATTTGACAAGATATTCCTGAGTGGAATGACACTCGACACACTTACATCGGGAGGTATCCCTGAGATTCTATTTGCCCTTTTCCAATGTATGTTCGCCGTAATCACTCCCTCATTGATAATCGGAGCCTTTGCCGAACGAATCAAATTTTCAGGATTTCTGGTTTTCACCCTTTTGTGGGCTTTGCTTGTATACAATCCGATGGCCCACTGGGTATGGGGCGGCGGATGGATGCACCAGGCAGGCGTAATAGACTTTGCAGGGGGTACTGTCGTGCACATCAATGCAGGTGTATCTGCGCTGGTTATGGTATTATTGCTCGGTAGAAGAAAAGGATACCGCACTATCGGGCATCCGATCACACCCCACAATATTCCTTTTGTCGTAATAGGAACAGCACTCCTCTGGCTAGGCTGGTTCGGATTCAATGCAGGAAGCGGGCTTGCTGCCGACGGATTGGCAGCCAACGCATTTTTGGTAACTCATCTTGCAACAGCAACGGCAGCCGCAGCTTGGATGTGCCTAGAATGGATCATAAATAAAAAGCCTACCATAGTAGGCATCTGCACGGGTGCTGTTGCAGGACTTGTAGCAATAACCCCGGCAGCGGGAACAACCGATGCCTTCGGGGCATTTTTTATAGGACTGCTTTCTGCATTGGTATGCTTTGTTATGGTAGCTTATGTAAAACCAAAATTAAAATATGATGATTCGCTTGATGCTTTCGGTGTACACGGTATAGGCGGATTAGTCGGTGCTTTGCTTACAGGCGTATTCGCCACTCAGTTTGTCACCGGCGAAGGAGGTGTGCAAGGAGCCCTTTACGGAGATA
>DQAM01000020.1 GCA_003523545.1 Dysgonomonas sp. | reverse complement strand
GCTTCTTGATGGCCTTGAGAAAGGCATTAACGATAAAGCCCGCGAAAGAGCCATTGTAATACACGGGGCGGATTACTCCGACCCTGCTAAAATAGGCTCATCGGGCGGACGATTGGGCAGGAGCCTCGGATGTCCCGCGCTTCCTCCCAAGCTTAGCAGGCCGATTATAAATACCATAAAAGACGGCTCTGTATTATTTATCTATGCAGATAATAAGAATTATCTTGCTAAAAGTTCACTACTGAATTCTGATATCCAAAATCCAACTCGGTCATTTTAAAATACCTATCCGGAATATCGGTTTTTCCCATACATTTAAATTGTAAATCCATCTATTTTGACCTCTTATCAAAAGCAGTTAACCTGTGGTCAAACAAATTTGCGTACCCGCTGACAACCTTCCATATTTGTATCAACAAAACAAATTAAATTATTTATTTACTTAAAATGTGAAGGTTATGAAAAAGAGAATTTCTACACTAGTATTGGCCATGTCGGCACTGATTGTTTGTACAGGTAGTATCAAAGCACAAGATGTTACTTTCGGGGTAAGAGGAGGTGCTAACCTTTCGTCTATGAACGGAGACGTTCCGAAGACAAAGTATGTTTTCAAGTATCAAATAGGTGCTACGGTAGATGTCGGATTTACGGATAATTTCTACCTGATTACCGGATTAGACCTTCAGACTAAAGGGACTAAAAGTAAACCGAAAGACGGTACCGAAGTGAAATATAATCCGATGTATCTGCAGATACCGGTGCATGCGGCTTACAAATTCGATGTAGCCCCACAGGGCAGATTAGTAGTGGAAGCCGGACCTTATGTGGCATACGGGATCTCGGGCAAGATGAAAGGCGGTGGTGAAAAGGTCAACTTCTTTGGTGATGATAGGTTTAAACGTTTCGATTTCGGACTTGGAGCAGGCATAGGTTACGAATACAGTCATTTTGTGGTCAAAGGAGGTTATGATTTCGGACTCATCGATATTTCAGATGTGAAAGGTGTTAAAGCCAGAAACCATAATGCTTATCTGACAGTAGGTTATCGATTCTAACATTTTACCCTTTATCGTCTTCAGATAAAAGATTGGCTGCGGCCAATCTTTTATTTATTAATCTTTTAGTAAAGAAGTTACGATTCCCGATTAATCCTTTATTTTTGCATTATGAAGAAATATCCACGCAAACCGGTCATTATATTTTCGTACTGGACGATAATCATGATATTGATCTGGTTCGGCAATGATATAGATATGCCTTTCGTGGAAAGGCTTCTGTCTTTCTTATGTTTTGCAGGAGTATCGGGCCTGATATCCTTATCGTTCAGTAAAACGCTTTTCAACAAGACGGTTACTACCGGTAAACCTTTTCCTTTTGTCCTGAAATTTGTAGGGCTTACTATATGCCTGCTGGTTAGTTATGGGTTGTTGTCGGGTGCTTTTTATTTTTTGGAAGTAAATCAGATATTCCATTCCACTTATTTTATCGAAGGCCGGCAATCTTTCTTCCAGAATCTGGTGGATGGACTGGCCGGATTGATTTCCGCTAATTTGCTTTTTTGCGGGATTTTGTTGTATTACAAATATTCGGAATTAAGGAATATGAATCTGAAATACCACCTTCAGATACTCCATGCACAGATAAACCCGCACTTTATGTTTAACGTGCTGAACCACATTTATATCCTCATGCAAAAAGATGTAGATAAAGCATCTACACTGCTCCTGAAATATTCGGATACACTGCGCTATCAGTTATACAGCGGAAAGAAGGGAATGGTAACTTTAGATAAAGAGGTACACTTTTTGAAAGATTATATCGATGTCGAAAAATTCAGGTGGGAAGGCAAACTCGATGTTACTACATCCTGGGATATAGAGAATAGTAATAAGGAAATTCCTCCTTTGCTTTTGGTTACATTCGTAGAAAATGCTTTCAAGCATGTTTCCAGATCCGGGAAAGATAAAGGATATATAGATATTGAACTTGTACAGAAAGGTAATCAGCTCTATCTGAAAGTGGAGAACTCTAAATCGGAAGTTTCGGGTAAAAAAGACAAGGATTCGGGGATAGGGCTTGAGAATGCTAAGACAAGGCTGAACATTCTGTATCCGAAAAATCATTCGTTACAGATCGAAAATAATAAAACGGACTACCGGATAATTTTATCCGTAAATATATGAGATTATGGATTCGATGACTGCACTACCGGGTAAAAATACACCCTTGATGAGATGTCTCGTGGTCGATGATGAGCCTTTTGCTATTGAAGGTATCACGGATCATATCGGCAAGCTGAATTTCCTGCACGCCGCTGGTACATGCTCATCGGCAATAGAAGCGAAAGAGCTACTGCGGGAAAAGGATATCGAACTGATGTTCCTGGATATAAATATGCCGGATCTGACAGGTTTGGAATTTCTCGAATCGCTGGATAATCCTCCGCTGACCATTCTTACTACGGCATATTCTGAATATGCTATGGACGGTTACCGGTTGAATGTTGTGGATTATCTGCTGAAACCCATAGGATTCCAGCGTTTTTTTCAGGCGGCTGAGAAAGCCCGGGAAGTATTTATGTCCCGTTCGTCCCTGCAAAAAAATGATGAATTACCGCAGGAAATGTATATCCGGCAGGGAGATTCATTTATGAAAATTGTGTGGGAAGACATTCTATATGTGGAATCTATGCAGAATTATCTGAAACTCCATTTCGAAGAAAAAACTTTCACGATACACCAGACGATGACTTCACTGGAGGATTTATTACCTAAAGACGCTTTTTTCAGGATACATAAATCTTATCTGGTGAATATATCGCATATCGACATGGTGAGCGGGGGACGCATATTTATCAGGGGGAAAGAACTCCCGCTATCCAAACACAGGAAAGATGAACTGTTGAATAATGTGATACTCAAAAAACTAATCAGTAAGTAACCCTTCCTTAATAATCGTTCTACAAGTATATATCTTATAGGGGCGGCTTCCAAAGCCGTCCGTTTCGAATATTTATTATTTATTCATAGATTGTTATAAAAGCAGTTTTATTGTCAACCTGGCAGATTCATAATTTGTCGATGATGTATCGGACAACTTTAGAAGTTGTCCCTACGGACTTCGTTTTATTTATTAACGAATTAAAAGAGTTGCGTGATATTCTTATTAAGTGGTAAGATTTTCTAATACAGGATTGTATTTCAATGTAGGGACAGGCTTGAATGTCTGTCCATGTTCCGGGTTGACACATAGGTCAACCCCTACATTATCTCATAGATTCTTTCTCTTTATATTATAAAAGACATTGTAGGGACGGCTTCCAAAGCCGTCTGTTTCGAATAGTTATTATTTAATCAGAGATTATCTTAAAAGTGATTTTGTATTTTTTGATTGGTATTTTTGTTATCCTGAGTGATAATGAAGGATCTCTTAAAAAAACAGATGCTTCATTATCATTGAGTCGCCTCCGCTCCTCGATTTTCAATTCAGCATGACAAAAAAGAATATTTTGATAGTGTAATTAATTGAAATAGTCATAAGTTTATAACCTGTCCGTGCCATGCCGGACAATTTTAGAATTTGTCCCTACAATTCTTTCAATCTTTACAGGAAGAACTTGGATTCATTGTAATTTTCCCTGAACTCGCGCGGAGTACATTGCTTTTTCTTTTTGAAAATCCGGTTGAAATTAGACAGGTTGTTGAATCCGCACTGAATGGCTATCTCGGCTATGCTGTGGGTGGTATCGAGAAGCATGCGGGTAGCATGGCCCAATCGTATATCATTCAGTGAATCGATGAAATTCCGTCCCGTACGTTTTTTTAGAAAGCGGCTGAATGATACTTCGGTCATGCCTATCAGGTTGGCAACATCGGCAAGCGAAATTTCCTGGTTGTAATTTTTCAGCATATAATTATATACACGTTCGATGCGGCGGCTGTCGTAATGCTGTATAGTCGTATTGAACGAACGGCTCGACAGCTCTTTCATATCTTTGGATAAGGACAGGTCATACAATATGCCGATAAGTTTCAGCACCGAATGAGCACCTTCGTGTTCGGATGCCAGTGAATGGATCTGGGGTTTTATTTTTTGGATTGTTTCCCTGGAAAATGTAACTCCATAAGCGGCTTTTTCGAAAAGTTCCTTGACCGACCTGAACTGGTTTTTATTAAGCAGCTGCTCATTCATAAGGTCTTCATGAAATTGTATAGTTATTTCCTTGATGTCCTGAGTACGGTCATTTTTGTAATCGAACCATCCATGCTCGAGATTTGCATTAGCTATCAGGGTTAATTCCAATTCGCCGATTTCCTCCACGCTATCTCCGACTACACGTTTTGCCCCGGCGGCATTTTCTATAAAGTTTAATTCATATTCTTTATGGACGTGTATCGGAAAAGTGAATTCTTTTTTTACCCGGGAGAAAATCATAAAGCAGTCTTGTTCCGACAGAGGGGTTACTTCCCTTAATACTGAACTTTTCAACGCTTCCATAAACTAAAAGATATAAAGTTAACCTGTTCATATTTACTTACGTAAATATAATCAATTAATCCGGAAAACTTTTAAAATGATATCTTTTTTACGGATTCGAGATAAAAAAGTATTTATAAATATCGATTTACACCATTTATCTGGCGACATTCAAAGGATGGCGGTTTCCTTTGTAGCTTTTCAGTACCGCACGTGTAGAACCTACCTTAAGCTTGGTATCCAGACGTATAGGCAACCGGTTGGCATCGTCCGATATATATACCTTCATAGCTTCTTTTCCACCGTCGAAAGCCTCGTCATGAATGTAAAGAGTAAGCTTCATACAGTTGTACTTTTTGCCGTCGTTGGCTTTCATCTGGTCTTTGCCGTCGTATACTATTCGCATGCTGACTTTTTTCTTACCCGAAACAAAATTTACGGTTCTTTCAGCACCTTTCGTCATGTTTTCGTAGTCTAAAGTCCGGGCATAGAACAGGATGCTCATCAGGTCATAAGCACAGCTGGAAAATTCCAGGTTTTCGTCAAATTTGAATTCTCCGTTTTTATGCCTTACGCTATTTATCTTCACAGTATTGCCCGAGTACGAGTATTTCTGGCGTTCTATAGTGTGGTCTCCTCCTTCATGAGCGTCTTTGTGGTAAGCCAAAGGAATGAGGTCTTTTGTCATAAAGCAGGCAAGCGTATCGTTCAGTTCGAAAGCCTTCCGGGCAAGTCCCTGCGATTCGGATACCAATGTCATCTTGTAAGCGTCTTTGCCGTCGTACTGTACCGAACGGGTACTTAGGTTGGCGTATCCCCCTTTGACTGTAATGCCGAGTTTGATATATAAATCGTAGGTAAGGTTTTCACCTGCCTGGAAAAAATTATTTTCTATGGCACATTGCTGCTGTGCCGTAACTGTAGAAGGCTTAACCAGTAAGCATGCAAAAATAGCTAATATCGATATGCTAAAAATCTTATTCATAATAAATTTCCTTTTTTGTTTATAAGGTATCAATAAGTACCTCTATTCGTATTATTAAACGAACTATTCGTATTATTGTTCCTGTTGTTTCTATTTTGGTCGTTCTGGTTGCGGGAATTATTCCGTTCATTGCGGGCGTCCCTTCTTTCCATTTCACGTTTCCGCCTGGCGTCGTCTTTCGGTTTATTTTTTGTGATTTCGAGAGGTTTCTGTTTATCCAGCGGAACAGCAGTAATGTCCCAATCCTCGCCTACTTCCCAGAATTCTTTAATCTCGTAGGATTTATTGGAATAATAAACCTGTTCGGGTTCGCGTCCTTCCGAGTATTCGCCCGGATCCCATTTCCCGTTGTTATTGGCGTCCAAGGTTATCCTTGCGTAATATGTACCGGGATCTATATATTCGAACAATGCCGCATCGTTATTTACAGATGCTTTTCTGACCGGATTGTCCGATTTATCGAGTAACTCTACAAACGCAGGCATACTGGCAGGCAGATTCTGGATGTAAAACTCCAGAACTCCGTATTTATCCGCGGCTTTTATCGTAAATTTCGATTCGAGCTTATCATTCCAAAGCCCGTTGTATGCATGGAAACTGGCCGAGTCTACAGCAAACCTGTACTCATTTTCGTGTTGCCAGTTGTACTTCAGAGTGTATCTTCTCGGATTTAGTGAGTCTGCGATGAGTTGGTATTCTATATCTTTGAATACAGAATCGGAAGCAGAATAATGCTGTAAAAGTAATTTCTCC
>DQAM01000017.1:6293-6689 GCA_003523545.1 Dysgonomonas sp. | reverse complement strand
GTCCGGGGTGTATAACTAAAAAGAGGATGATTTTTATAACGGACAACTTTAGAAGTTGTCCCTACATATTGGCTTGTATGATTTTTTCGCTCACATATTTTTTGGGTTGACACACAGGTCAACCCCTACATCATATTATCAGGCGAATTTAGAATCAGCCCCTATGCTATTAATTATTAATATCTTGTAGGGGCAGGTTCCTAACCTGTCTATTCGCAAATACATGTTTTTTATTCCCATGCAGGGGAAGACCTGCGTGTCTGCCTGTTTCCCGTTGTCATGCTGATCGCCAGAGAAGCATCTTTTATTACAAACACAGATCCTTCGTTACACTCAGGATGACAAAGAAGAAGTGTAGGGACGGGTTCCCAACCCGTCCGGGGTGTATAACTAAAA
>DQAM01000017.1:0-6170 GCA_003523545.1 Dysgonomonas sp. | reverse complement strand
GTCCGGGGTGTATAACTAAAAGAGGATGATTTTTATAACGGACAACTTTAGAAGTTGTCCCTACATATTGGCTTGTATGATTTTTTCGCTCACATATTTTTCGGGTCGACACATAGGTCAACCCCGGCATAAGTTATATCATTCGAATTCCAGTCCGTAATTCTGTCCCTTTTCAGTCTGAGGCACGCCTTTTTTCATCCAGACAGGCATCGGATCACCTTTGAGATAATGATCGAAAAACTGCTGCATGCGGATGGTAAGGTCTTTCATGTTGCGGCGTTCTCTGAGATTATGCGCTTCGTTATTGTATTGAAGCATCCATACGGGTTTACCCAGCCTGCGCAATGCCATAAAATATTCTATTCCCTGATACCAGGGCACTGCTCCGTCGTTATCGTTATGCATGATGAGCAGAGGCGTCTGCACATTGGTTGCAAAAAATACAGGCGAATTTTCAAGATATAATTCGGGGGCTTCCCACATAGACGCACCTATTCTCGACTGCGTCTGTTCGTACTGGTACTGACGGCTTCTTCCCGTTTCCCAGCGGATTCCGCCATAAGCGCTGAACATATTGGATACAGGTGCCCCTGCTCCCGCCGCCTTAAACATGTGCGTGCGCGTCACGAGATAAGCCACCTGGTAGCCGCCCCAGCTCTGCCCCTGTATAGCCATATTGTTTGCATCCACGAAAGGTTCTTCCGCAAGCATTCTTGCTCCCGATACCACATAATCGAATGCGCTCTGTCCGGGATGCCCTATTGTATATTCGATGTCTGGAACGAAAACAATGTATCCCCGGCTGCAATAAAACGATATGTTGATGATCGAACGGCTGGGAGCAGGCGCCATGTAGCGGTACAGGTTTTCCGAATCCCGTTCGTAGAAATATATCATAACCGGATATTTCTTTGCCGGGTCGAAATCTTCCGGTTTATACAGCATCCCCTCCGCTTTATTTCCTTTCAATGTTGTCCATGTAATCAGTTCGGCAGTTCCCCAATTGTAATCTTTCATCTGCGGGTTAATATCCGACAGTTTCTTTTCATTTTTCCAGTTATCCGTTGTGACGTACAGGTCGGGCGATGTGCTGAAATTTGCCTTTTCGAACGCAAAAACATCCTTATCTTTTGCCTTCGCCACTTTCGGATAAGAATACTTATCTACTATGAGGCGGTTCAGCTTTCCTTTCTTGAACAGGTAAAAACCATTTTCCTTAGTCGTATTATCAAAAGCAGATAATAATATATCCTCATCCTTTTTAATGAAACGGCTTTCCGGGTCTGTACGGATATACCGTAATTTTGTTTTCACCTTGCGCCCCTCTCCCCCCGTAAGGTTTTCGGGAGAATGTTTTCCGCTGGGATCGAGCTTCCACACATCGTAAGCATCGTACACCAGCAGAGCCTCGCTGCCGTCCATCCAGTCGGCAAATCCGTAAGGGTCGGGGGATGACGGCTGATCGTATCGTTCATCCCAGAAATTAACACCCAGATCAGCGGTGAGGTTTTGCTGCGATCCGTCCTGCATCGAATAAGCATGGTATTGCCTGTCATTGAAATCGTACCAGGCAAGATAATTTCCGTCGGGCGAAAGCCGGGGTATACACGCGATACCCGTTCCTATCGGTGTACGGGTATGATTTTCCAAATCAAGCTTCCACATATCGTAAGTAGTGCGGGCACGTATCGACCATTGCACTTCGAAAAGAGCGTTCAGGTTAGACAAACCAACGGCATAACGCCCGCCGTTTTCGTCCGAAATGCGTACTTCGGGCATCTCTTCCGTTGCCAGCTGGTAGAAATTACCATTCTCCCAATCCACATAAGCCAGATACGTCTGTTTCAGTCTCCTTTGCAGTTCCGCTTTTTGCTTCGGCTGAATGTCAGGTTCCTGCCAATGCCATACATCGAGTTGCGCTTTTTCGAAGTCCGGTATGGTAGTATCTTTGGGCAATTGCACAGGAGCCGTTCCCAACAGCAAACGTTTCTCATTTTTACTGAACAGGGGGGTGTAATTTTCGCTCACGCTCCATTCTTCCGGCATACCAAGAGTGGATTTATCGACAAACAATCGTGCTGAGTCCATACCATTTTCAAAACCATACAGCTTATATTCTTTTATTTCGGTTTTGACATTGTCGCTTGTTCCAAGAAAAGCGAGTCTGCTTCCGGTTTCGGACAGGGAAAGGTTTTTATATTCCTGCAAACCCGAGGAAATGATTCTCTTTTCGTACTTGCCCAGGTCGATATACATCACGCCTTTCGGACTGATGCTGTCTTTAGCTTCCGGCTTCATTATAGCCCCAAAGCCGTTTCCGTTCCTGCTGAATTTGTAAGCCGTGACATTCTTTATGGTATCCTCACGCGCCGATTCGATATGCCTCATTACAAGGGTGTAGGCTTTAGGCGTTTTTTTATCTTTTACTTTGATTGTATCGTCTAATGTGTAAGCCACATAATCAGAAAAATCTTTCCCTAAGCCAAAATCTTTTACAGAAGGTATTTTAATGACTGAAAAATCTTCCAGAAAAATGATTGCGAGTGAATCTTTAGGCAGTTTTTCGTCCGGTGTCTTTTTTATCCGTGCCTGGCGGGTATCGGCAAAAGGTGCTTTTATCCTGGCTATTATATGTTTTTGGTCGGGAGTTATCGTGTAACTATATCCGCGCGGAAGTGTAAGTTCATTGTCTGTATGCAGATTCCTGACCAGAAGGTAATCATCCCCCTCCTGTTCTTTGACTATCACAGCCGTAAATCCGGCATCATCGGTAATTTTTACATCTGAAAGGCTTTTCCACGAGTCATAGACTGTATGATCGAGCGGTTTTTTCTGTCCATAAGACAGCAATACACTAAACAAGCATATCAAAGTAAAGGTATATTTCATATAAGGTAATTTATTGTATGGTTTTCTGAATGCGAATATTATTTAGGTTGAGCTACGACAACAAATTGCGAATACCTGATATCATCAATCCGGTTAAATAGCAATTTATTTATAATCGAAGTCAGGCATGTCGGGCTGATCGGGTTTACCCCTTCTATACGTGAGATATTATACCCGCATTTATCAAACATGCGTATTATACTCTTTCTAGTAAAGAAACGAAGGTGGGTCCTGTCCATAATTCCCGATTCCTGATATTCCCAGTCGCCTTTCCATACCAGATCTATCATCACCCTAATATGCCGGATATTAGGAAGAGAAGCAATTATACGTCCGCCGGGAGCTATCTTGCTTTTCACCTGATGAAGGCATTCGTCCGGGTATGCCATATGTTCTAGCACATCGTTAAAAAAAATGCAGTCGAAATATTTTTCGGGTAACTGCTGGTATACAGCATCAAAAGGACCTTTCAATACTCGATGCAGTTTAGTTTCTGCTATTTCCGCAATCCCGTCTACCATCTCAATGCCCCAGGTCTCCGTACCTTTTTCCTGTTTCAGCTTTTCTGAAAAAACGCCCTTGGCACATCCCACATCCAACGAACATTTTATTTCGGCAGGCATGAATGGATAAAGCTCTTTTCTCTCGTAAGAGTAATAATCCGATGGTTGCATAATTTAGATTTATAATTATGTATCAGGTAACCGGACAAAGGTAAAAATATTATTTGTATCCTTAGTTATCAGTATATAAGATATGCTTATTCAGAATACTTTTACCTACGTTTTTTCCACGAACTTGCGCTTAGGAGAGACTTTTACCAATTTGAAAAGTTTGTCCGACGGGCGTATCTTGTCCGTTACCCTGATAGAGAAACGTTCACCCTTCACAGTTTCTTCGACCGATTTGAGGTCGACCCGTATTTCATCGACTGTCTGAGTCACAGCTCCGGTCGTAGGCCCTGTTATAAGTATCTCGTCTCCTACTTTTAAAGATTGCGTTTCCATCAGGAATTCAGCCACACCGATATTGGAAAAATATTTAATTCCCTTGCCGATGTACACTTTCCGCTTAGTGGCTTCCGAACCGTAGTTCATCGACCATTCTCCCAACCGCTGTCCAAGATAATAACCGTCCCAGAATCCCCGGTTAAAGACCGATGCAAGTCGTTCGTCCCAACCGGCAACCTTTTCTTCCGAAAAAGTATCCTCGCAATATGCCGTTACTGCCTCTTTGTAACATTCGACAACCGTACGCACATATTCGGGGCCGCGGGCACGTCCTTCTATTTTAAACACCCTTGCACCCGCATCCATCATCTTATTTATAAAATGGATCGTTTTAAGGTCTTTAGGTGACATGATATATTCGTTGTCAATCTCGAGTTCTATTTCACTCTCCTTATCTTTTACGATATATCCCCTACGGCATATCTGATTACATGCTCCCCGGTTGGCAGATAAATCTTTCTCGTGAAGACTCAGGTAGCATTTACCCGACACAGCCATACACAGGGCACCATGAGAAAACATTTCGATGCGTATCAACTCTCCGGACGGCCCGGTAATTTTTTGTTCAACGATATCTTTGTGGATAGCTGCCACCTGATCCAGGTTTAGTTCCCGGGCTAAGACTACTACATCGGCAAATTGTCCGTAAAATTTGAGGGCTTCCGTATTCGTTATGTTCAGCTGGGTAGACAGATGCACTTCCACGCCGATACTGCGGGCATACATCATAACTGCTACATCCGATGCAATAATTGCAGATAGATCAGCCTCTTTGGCTGCATCTACTATCGTATGCATCAGCGATATATCATTATCATAAATGATAGTATTGACGGTCAGATAGCTTTTTATTCTGTTTTCGCGGCAAATCCCGGCAATGTTTTTCAAATCCTCAATTGTAAAGTTGTTGGAAGATTTGGCACGCATATTCAGTCCTTCGATACCGAAATAGATAGAGCCGGCACCTCCCTGGATAGCTGCCGCAAGCGATTCGTAAGACCCCACCGGAGCCATTATTTCATAATCCGATATATTCTTCATCCGTTATATTTCTGTATAGGATACAAAGATACTACAAAATAAGAGCCGGAAAGCTTGCTTCGCGGCTCTTATTTTCTATTGATATATAAATGAAACTTATATTTACCCTTTTTTAAGGAAGCAGGTTTTCAGCACGATACCAGAACCGTCTATCCGGCAGTCTACTTCTTCCGGATTATCGGTCAGCTTGATGCTTTTCACCTTAGTCCCCCTTTTGATGACCATAGACAAACCTTTCACTTTCAGGTCTTTAATCACAGTGACCGCATCCCCGTCGAAAAGTTCGGTTCCGTTACTGTCTTTGGGAACTGAGTCTGCTTCTGCTTCCATACCCTCTCCTGTCCATTCGTAACTGCAATCGGGACATACATAGACCGTCCCGTCAAAATAAGTATTTTCCATCCCGCATTGCGGACAAGCTGATACTTCTGCCATTCTCTCCTGTTTTTTTATTATTTATTTGTTAATGAGCCGCAAAGATAACCAAAAATGGGAAAATAGGCAAATCCAAATAGATAAACGCCCGTAACAATGAGCCTATAGTATTTCTGTCTGCACCCTGTCATTTAATAAAAAAAGATATAATATATTGCAACTTATAATTATTCACTATATTTAAAGCCTAATAAATCAAGACTAGCGAGTCTTAACGCAATTTGTAAAACATCTGATAATCAATCATTAATCTTATTCTATTAGTATGGAAACAAAAAATGTAAAAGTAGAAGTTGCCGACCCTACCACTTTAGGATTGTTCGGACTAGCCATCGTAACTCTCGTGGCATCATCCCAAAAGCTGGGATGGACAAGCGGATTATCATACCTCTTGCCTTGGGCTATATTTTTAGGAGGAATGGCACAATTGATCGCATCCGTCTTCGACTTCAAACACAAAAACTTATTTGGCGCAACAGCGTTTTCCGCTTACGGCCTGTTCTGGATAGGAATGGCTATGGGTTGGCTCATAAAGCTGGGATGCTTTGGTGAGACTTTAGCTTCGGAAATAGATACCCGTCAACTCGGATTCGTATTTCTCGGGTACATGATTCTGTCCATCGTACTCACCATCTCGGGACTAAAAATGTCCAAAGTCATGTTTTTCCTTTTGTTTTTGATCGTGATGCTGTTTCTGGGGCTTTCCCTCGACTCTTTCGGTTTCGGCGCGATATGGCACAGTGTAGCTGCGTATTCCGAGTTAATCATCTCGATTACTACTTTTTATGCACTTTC
>DQAM01000018.1:445-4843 GCA_003523545.1 Dysgonomonas sp. | reverse complement strand
ATTCATTGGCTGTCATGACAGTATTAGGATTTACCTGGAGAAGCATTCCCAACTCCCGGACAGAAGGGATGCGTTCGTCTTCCATCCATTCCCCGGTTAGTATTTTTCTGAAACAGAAATCGACTATTTGCTGGTATATCGGTTTATTTGTTTTAAATTCCATATTTAAATTTCAATTTCTTTTAATTTAAAAAAGGCTATGATCCATAATAAAAATGGAGAAATAATTTTTAGTATAGAATCAGATATATTTACTACCCAATGGACAGGAGGGGAATATCGATTCACATAATCAGAAGGGAATAACAAAGTCGCAAAATCTTTATTAAATTCAATACCTGTTATAATCTTTGCACTTGAGAAACTTAATATTGGAACAAAGAACATTATAATAATTGCAATGAGAGCAATCTTGAATATGGCATATTTCCTGAAATATAAATAACCGAGAAGAGATAGTGCTTGCGCTCCGAATATTAGATAAAGCAACTCATTGTTCAGTAATCCTTTTGAAAGGTATTTGTGTGTGTAATGAGGGATATTTTCGTCAATTTTGAAATAGACAGTGATAAAATCGACTATATAAAGAAGAAATAGCGATATCAGTGGAAGTATTACTATGTATTTTAAGAAAAGACTGAGAAAACGTTCGGTATTAGAAACCGGGAGCATGAAACTGATTACTGAAGTGTTTTTATTCAGATTTTTTTCCATAATACAAGGAGATACTATTACAATTAATATAGCAACAGCTGGGATTAAATTGAAAAACGTATTAACAAAAATCCAATTTCCTCCATAAATAAGAATCAGTGTTACCAGATATAATCCTCCGATAATACCGGCAGCTATCAGATAATGCTGGAGAGATGCTTTTTGCCGGAGTTTAAGGTATGAAACGAAACGATGGATATCGAATGTAGTATTCATCATGTATATTATTTAAATAGGTTTTTTATTTTTACTTTATTATTAACAGCAGCACTGAATAAGCTTTCTATATTTACAATGCTTTCTTTACCATCTTCATTAATCTGTACGGAAGAATAACCTTGAAGGGCCTGTTCGCAATATAAACTTTCATCGGGTTTTGAGGTCGTATAAGTAAACAACAGTTTTTCTGAGATTTCTTGTAAAGAATGGTTCAATATGATGTCATTTCTGTCCAAGATTATGATGGGGTCTATCAGATTTTCCAAATCACGTACCTGATGGGATGAAATAATGATGCATTTAGTATGGTCATATACCGATGCCAGCAATTTCCTGAATTGGCTCTTTGATGGTATATCCAGGCCATTTGTGGGTTCGTCTAGAAGAAGAATCGGAGTATTCAAAGCTAATGCGAATGCAATCATTGCCTTTTTCCTTTGCCCCAACGATTGTTCATTCATCTTTTTGTCCTTGTCCACTTTCAGTTCTTTCAGGTTATAATTAAACTGAACATCATCAAAATTCGGATAAAAAGCCGCATGCAGTTTTGCATAATTATCAATACTCACATCGGGCGTGTCAAATTCTTCGGGTAAGAAGAAGAGTTGTGACAGCATCTGCGGGTTACGTCTGAAAGAATCGTATCCCAACACTTTACAACTACCGGATTTAGGAAAACGCAGTCCTGATATTATATGTAATAAGGTTGTTTTTCCCACTCCGTTTTCTCCTAACAATCCATAAATACCAGTACCGATATCGAGGGATAAATCATAAAAAACCGTACGTGATTTTTTGTAATGAAAAATTAAATCTCTTATCTCAATCATATATTACAGTTTTAGTGTATTAATAAAGTAATACACTGTAAAGGTAAATAAAATATTGAATAAAAAAACATCTGAATTTTTCTATTCAGATGTTTCATTACAATATATGTTAACAGTATTTAATGATGACTCTCAATAACATTGATTTCGGCATCACCGTTATTTTTGATCGAAAAGGAATAGGAAAAGTTGCCGAAACGATAAAATTCGGGTATCATCCGGCCGTTTTTCTTTTTATCGATTGCTTGAGTGGCATTAGCCTCATCCTTTTTGAAAGCATCAATGAATTCATTTATAAGAGATGGGTTAGACTTAATATTTATTGTGGTGATAACCCTTTCCAATTGTTTAGTCTCAGAGTTTCTTCTGCGGACTACGGTCATTTCAACAGATTCTATACTTTCAGTCTTTTTTATTACAGCCTGAATATGCTGTTGTGCAAATATATCAGTACTAAAAGTTGCAATAAAGAGCAAAATAATTAATAAGATTTTCGTTTTCATATCATTACCTTTAAATTGATTTAAATATATCTTCTAATTCTTTCTTTACATACTCATTATCTATATCCTCTAACAGATCATAGTATTTTTTTTCCAACTGATTCTCGACATCAGGGATATCATATTTATCCCGTTGGGATGTCTCGTACAATATTGTTTCAGACTTCTTTTCTTGCAGCATAGCCTGCTTATAAGCCTTTTCGAGTTCAGGTTTAATTACATCATAATCTGTTATCCGCACTCCGTTTCTTACAATATAGCTCCCTTCATAAGGATTGAAATTTTCTTCCTGTCGGTTAATTAAAGAGTAAACCGAAAACAGTATAAGAATGGATGCAGCTATTCCTCCCACAGCATAAATTATTTTTTTATAATTATGCATAGATTTTTTCTGTACAGTATTCTGTTGCTTCTGGTCTTCTGTTGTTTCTTTTATGATACCGGAATGAAAATATTCGAAGACCGGCTTATACTTTTTCAGTTCATCGGGAATATCTTCTTTTGAAAAAAAGTCATAGAGTTGTTTTTCTTCCAGATTCGAAGTGGTTCCTTCAAAAAAACGTTCTATTAAATTTTCTATATTATTTTTATTGTTCATTTTCAGCAATCAATTTTTTATAAATAGATCTTTTATTTTTTTCCGGGCACGGGATAAATTTACCCGGATAGCTTCGTGGCTGCATCCAGTCAATTCTGCTATTTCCTCAGTTTCGAGTCCTTCGACATGCTTCATTTTTAATATCATTTGCTGCATGTCGGGAAGTGTTTCAATGATCTTCATTACACTTTCCACCTCATCTTTCTGCTCAAGTCTCTTGTCCGGAGAAAGGCCTGTGTCAATAAAACTGATTTCCAATAATGTATTTTGCTTTTTATTACGCGTTTTGATCTGATTAATGCTCAGATTGCGTGTTATAGTCATGCATAAAGCAGGAATACTATTATATTGTTCCAGATCCTTTCTCATGCTCCACAATTTAAAAAATACTTCTTGAATAATGTCCTCGGCATCTTCTTCATTTTCCAGAATATTCCTGGCATAATTCAGAAGCTGTGGTTTTAATGGTAGAATATCTTTTCTAAATTGTTCTTGTTCCATACTATTATATAGACAAACATAACAGAAAAACGTAACATCATGAATTATTTTTTTTGAAATAATCAGTATGTTTTTTTATATAAAATAGTAAGCAATGAAGAATCAGATGCTCTGGTAGGCATTATTCGCCGTCAACAGTAGGAAAAGAAGACGGAATAGTGTCTTTTTTCAGGGCATTATAAATGACGGACTGAATACGGGGGCGTATGTTTAAGGTCATCAGGCCTTTTTGTGTACGGGACTCATTTACCCGGTTAGAAAGGAAGATATAGATAAGGTTATTATCCGGGTCGACCCAGAATGCTGTTCCGGTAAATCCTGTATGACCGAAAACGCTGGGTGGCGTTTGTGGTGAAGTCGGACTTTTACGGCTGTTTAGAGGATCGGGTTTATCGAATCCTAAACCTCTCCGGCTGTTCGGGCTTTTGGTCTTGGTAACAAGATTTACGGTCGATTGACTCAGGTATTCCTCACCTCCATACGTACCTCCGTTGAGCCACATCTGGTATAATTTGGCTAAGTCATTAGCATTAGAGAATAATCCGGCATTACCGGATATACCTCCCAGAAATGCGGCTCCTTCATCGTGAACGTATCCCTGTAGTAACTGTTTTCTCAAAAAGTCATCCCTTTCGGTCGGAGCTATTATATCTTTTTCAAATTTTTCACGCGGATTGTAAGTGGTCGTAGACGCTCCGAGTCTTTCATAGAAATTTTTTTGCAGGTAAATATTCATGTCTGATCCAGCAACATCTTCTATAGCTTCTTTGAGCAGCATAAAATTAAGGCAGCTGTATAAATAGTTTTTCTTTGCCCGTAACTTGCTATTAGCAATCATATTCACAATCGTATCATTGTACACGTCGTTCACATATAACCCTTCTGCAATCTGCTTAGTAAAGCCGGGCTTAGACACATTCGAAACCAGATCCGGTTTGTATTTGAAATCTGTTCGTGCCCATGCACCCTTATCGATAAGTGCCGGATAACCGTCATTTTGTTTATACGATATCAATCGTCCCGGATAACTGTC
>DQAM01000018.1:0-345 GCA_003523545.1 Dysgonomonas sp. | reverse complement strand
ATGTAGTACTGTATAAAAGATGGAAGGCCTGTTTCGTGAAACAGAGCCTGTCGGACGGTTATACGTTCTTTATCTGTTCTTTTAAGTGCCGGGATATGCTTGCTTAAGGGAGTTTGAAGCGTTATTTTCTTTTCATCATATAGTTTCATCAAAGCCGGTAGAGTTGCCGTGGCTTTGGTCATGGAGGCCAGATCGTATATGTCTTCATTATTAACTTCTCTTTGTTTATTATATTCGAAAGTTCCAAAAGAGCGGTTGTAGATTACAACTCCGTCCTTAGCAACAAGTACCTGGCATCCCGGGAACGCTTTTTGTGAAATACCTTCTGCAACTGTGTTTTCTATA
>DQAM01000023.1 GCA_003523545.1 Dysgonomonas sp. | reverse complement strand
CAGACATGTAAAATAATAACAATAAAAATCATGGCAGATCTTAACGAATCGTAGATAACAATTCTTCCACCGGAAGGTTGGGATGTGAGGTTTTCTTTTCTCATAGCAAAATGCTTTTTATCTAGGTATAGATATTTATTTCATTTCATATTATATAGCCGGTATGGGTATAATAGAATGTATGATAATATTAGAATTGTTGAATATCAATAATAATTTTCTTTTACGTTTATATGTCAAAACATCTTCTTCAAAAAAGGCACTTTCTTAAGAACATACTTACAGACCAGCCAGGAAGCGGTGCTTGTTACAACTATAGCTGAAATACATTTCATCCAGATTGGAATATCAAGGGTATCGATACGGGATACGTATGCGAACATCAAAGGGATATGTATCCAGTAAATGCCATACGAATAAGGTGCTGATTTTACTAAAAAATCAGACAAACGTGTCTTTCGGATTTTTATTGCTATCAAAAGTGCATAAATAAGAGCTGAGAATGCACAAACACTATCAAATAAAACATTTGGAACCCTCAATATAGAGTAATAATAAGGAAGGTAACCTCTCAATATCATATAAAGAGTGATACAGCCTATTGCCAATATCCTCCAGAACCGGATGTCGGGCATCCAGCCGCCTTCTTTAAGCCAGTTCTGCCGCCATGCATAAATTCCTAATATAAACATGCTCAGATGCATAATTATTTTGGAAGGTTTTATTTTGATAATATGAGCAATATTTATCCAATTGCTAAAAGGAGTAATATATTTATCACCTAAATATGAAAATAATGCTGAAACAATAATTAATATGATTAAAAATAAAAGAGGTTTTTTATAAAGAGCCGGATCTTGCTTGGTAACCGGATGGAAAAAAAAAGCATATAAGCTGTAAAGAAAATAAAAAAGAAATAAGATCATTAAATACCACATATGAGATTGTTTATGGAAAAAATATAAATGATCTTCTTTCAACAGGTTGAAAATATAGCTCAGCGGATTTCCTAACACTAAAGGGACAAGGGGCAATACGAATAAGATGCCGATTACCCAGGGAAATAGTATATGAAAACACTTTTCTTTCAAGAAAAGATGGAACCCTTTTTTCAGATATGATGAAGGAGTGAAATAACCTGAAATAAAAAAAAGAACGGGAATCACAAACACGTCTATTAAATTAACAATGATCGTAAAAATCCAACTTTGATCCTGACTATTAAAAGACCATTGTGAAACGGGAAAAGCCATATAAGTCATACAGACATGTAAAATAATAACAAGAAAAATCATGGCAGATCTTAATGAATCGTATATGACAATTCTTCCACCGGAAGGTTGGGATGATAAGTTTTGTATTCCCATACAATAGTATTACTTTTTAATGTTAATCTCTAATTTATATTATGCGGATTTTTATTATAGATTTTCGGATTTATTTTACAAACTAATACACTGTAAATATATAAACAAAATTCGTTTATATTTATTATAAATTTAATTTTGAACACAAATAAAAAATTGATATAACCCGTAATCTGAGTTTATCTCGTATAAATTATTATAGTTCAGTAGTTGGCGAAGTAATTCTTGACTTTGCAGGAATTAATTTCATTCCAAATAAAAACCGTAATACATTTATTTTTCTAATAACAAAATGATATAAACTCCAGCAAATAAGACCTGTGCCAAATACAATTATCATAAATTTTGTAAAAATACTATAATCCAAATCACGAATATAAAAGGTTATGGCGATAATCACCGTCTGATGTAATATATAAAATGGATAAACTGCTTCATTTGCATAGGATAACCACTTTTTGTTCTTATTGAGATATTGGATAGCGAACCCGAATATAGAAAATATTATGCACCATAGGGTTAGAGTCCGCGAAATAGCATTCACCATTATATATTCATCACCCATGACACAATAGTGTCCATAAATGAGATAGGCAATAATTCCCACTATCAGTGTGAAATATTTTGATTTTTTGAGAAGAGGCCATATATCGTCAATATTTCTGGCTATGAGATATCCGCATAGAAACACCCATAAATATTCACTAAAGATGAACCAGTCATTCTTTAACCCTCGGGTTTCGGGGAAAATTGGCCTTAAAAAATATTCAAATAGAAATACTGGTATACACACACATATAAAGAGAGTGATTCCCCATCCTTTCCATGAAGAGATCAATTTTTTTATGTATATAGAAAGTAATTCAAGAGGTTTTTTTAATATTATCAAAATCATTGAGAATATGAACAGGTATAAAATAAACCAAAGGTGGTGCCATCCGAAATTTCCTCCCTCGTAATAGAAACCTTTTGTAAAAGCATCATTAATATAGAAATCAAGATAAGAGGAATATTCCACACCTTCGGTGAGTCTTCTTAAATAAACCTGGGGAAGTACCAGTATCAAGGTTCCAAAAATAAAAGGAATGAACAAACGGATAAACCGCTCTTGAGCATATCCGATACTACTTCTTCGCGACATGGAGAAATATGTACCTATGCCAGAGATCACGAATAAAAGCCCTATTCTCCATTGATGGGAAAAAAACATAGGCATTAAAAATAATTCCCCCGTTTCATTATTATGCATATGAAATTCCCATGGTACAAAGACTAATCCCGCATGATAAAGAATTAATATTAAGAAAGCATACACCCTTAGTTGATCAATCTCATATTTTCTCATCCACTATATTGTTGTTTTAAAAAAAGTGCACTATAATTCTCTTCTCTATATATGTTATCTTACTCCTTAAATTAAGAGCTTCAATCTAAGGAGTAAGATTTGAAACTAAGCTGGCTTAAGTTTTATCTTTTTTATAAATCTCATCAAATTTCTCTCTATCGAAGCGTACATAATTAGGTTTCATCGGCACATAGTCATCATTGTCCCATAGTGCACTTGTTATCATCAGGTCGGCACTATACCGGTTGCAGGCTATAGGTACATTATGTACACGGCACTGGCGCAGCAGCATCATTATGTCGGCTTCGTGTGGTTGAGCGTTCAGGTCGTCTATCAGGAATACACACAGGTTTACCTCGTGGCGGACTACCATAGCCGCTATTTCCGCATCTCCTCCCAGAGGTCCCGAGTTCATGCGGGTGATCTCGGCTTCTACGCCTTTCTCATTAAAAGCTTCCTGTATTAAAGCGCCGGTTGTACCGGTACACACCAAGTGATGATGTTTTAAAAAGTCTGCATTGAAGTAGCACCATTCTACCATATCGGCTTTGCGGTTGTCGTGCGCTACCAATGCTATAGTAAGTTTTTTATTCATATCTTATTGTTGTAAAATTATTTTGAATCTTTTGCTACCAGTTCGGCAATCTTGATGATAACGTTTGTAGCCAGTTCCATGGATTTGACAGGTACAAATTCGTACCTTCCGTGGAAATTATGACCTCCTGCAAAGATGTTAGGGCAGGGTAGTCCCATAAAAGAGAGACGGGCACCGTCCGTACCACCCCTGATCGGTTTTGCAATCGGAGTTACGCCGACCG
>DQAM01000024.1:4397-5780 GCA_003523545.1 Dysgonomonas sp. | reverse complement strand
AGAACATGGATTACAGGTGGATTCTGTAAACGGAAATTTTCATCTGGATGAACCAAGTGTTTATAAGGCAACCTCTTCTATGCCGGTATGTGATGTAGTATTGGTATGCCTTAAATCCACAAACAATTACCTGTTAAAAGATCTAATTCCTCCTTTGCTTCATGAGAATTCTTTGGTTATCCTTATTCAAAATGGATTGGGATTGGAAGCTGATTTGTCCGAAGAATTCCCGGCATTGAAAAATATAGCCGGAGCGATGGCATTTATATGTTCCAATAAAATAGGAACAGGTCATATCTCTCATTTAGATGAAGGTTCTATTAATCTGGGATTATATAAAGGTGATATCCGTATATTGGAAGAAGTTAATTCCGACCTTATTGAATCGGGAGCAAAATCTGGTATTGTAGATTTAGAGCCCGCCCGCTGGAAAAAGCTCGTCTGGAATATACCTTACAACGGAATGACTGTCGTGTTGAATACAACCACCGACAGTTTGATGAAAGATCCTTCGTCGCGTTTATTAGTATATGAACTGATGATGGAAGTAATATATGCTGCCAATGAAGTAGGGGAAGGCCGTTTTTCTCTTCCGGAGAGTTTCGCCGGACAAATGATGGAAACTACAGATAAGATGACGCCCTATTCTCCCAGTATGAAGCTTGACTATGATCATAAACGTTCTCTGGAAATAGAATATATTTACTCTCGTCCGATTCTGGAAGCATTGAAATCGGGTTTTGAGATGCTCCGTGTATCCATGCTCGAGAAACAATTAAGATTTATCCAATCAAGATATATGCCATCATGAAGTTTCAGTATGCCTTATTTATTTTGGTGATGCTTGTATTTATCTCTTGTTCTGGTAATATGAATAAGCCGGACAACACCAAGCCGATGTATGGAGAAGTAGCAAAAAGTCCCGAATACCAGAAAATTGATGATGAATTCAAGCTTATGTGTCTTCAAAAATTCGGTTCGCTGTATGACGCTGCTTTAGCACATGCCGGTTTCGCATGGGATTACGTCGATAAGAATGATTTTAAATCTGCGATGAAAAGGTTTAATCAGGTTTGGTTACTGGATCCTTCTCTGCCCGATTCTTATTACGGGTTTGCTTTTATTATGAAGATGCAGAATAAGCAAACCGATTACGAACGTTTCTATAAAATGGCATTGGAAAAAGATGTAGATGGAGAAGGAAAGAAAAGGTATGAAGATAGAGTATCTTCTGTGTCTGTCATAAATCAGTAACATAAATCTTTTGATAGTTAAAGAATCTAAATAAAATCTCTTATTTTTTTATTATTTTTCACATTGCAAGCATCAGGTATGATTTTTGCAATATGTATTGATGTCTGTAATAATTTCAGGCATTTTTTA
>DQAM01000024.1:0-4267 GCA_003523545.1 Dysgonomonas sp. | reverse complement strand
CATTTTTTATGACTAATTGGAAAAAGACATTTGCGATTATATGGTCGGGACAATTGTTCTCGACTCTCAGCAGTTCGATTGTCGGCTATGCCGTTGTATTTTGGCTGAGTCTTAAAACAGGTTCGGCAGAGGTGCTGGCTTATGCGATGATAGCAACCTTGCTGCCTCAATTGGTATTAGGACTATTTACCGGAGTCTACATCGACCGGTGGAACCGAAAAGTAACTATGATATTAGCTGACAGCTTTATTGCTGCCTGTACGGCTGTATTATGTGTCATGTTCTACTTCGGCAAGGTGGAAATCTGGCAGATTTATATCATGCTGGCTATGCGTTCGGTCGGAAGTGCTTTCCATATGCCGGCTATGCAGGCAAGTATACCTCTGCTTGCTCCTGAGTCGCAGCTTATGCGTATATCCGGTATAAATCAGGTCATATATTCTATCAGCAATATAGCAGGCCCGGCTTTGGCAGCGCTGCTGATAACCTTTATGGATATGACCTATGTATTGATGCTGGATATCGGTGGGGCAATCATTGCTTGTACTTCTCTTCTTTTTGTAACCATACCCAGGCCTCCAAAATCTGAGAATAGTTTAACCGAACGTAATTTTGTAAAAGAAATCAAGGAAGGGCTAAAGGCTATATTTTATAATAAAGGCATGGCATGGCTGTTTGTCTGCGATGTTTCAGCGATGTTTTTCATTATACCTATATCTGCATTGTTTCCTCTGATGACTCTGAATCATTTTATGGGAGATACTTACCAGATGAGTCTTATCGAAACATTGTGGGGTGTAGGGATGCTAGTTGGGGGTGCATTTGTCGGCCTCAATAAGATGAAAAATATCAATAAAATTCTTCTCATTGGTAGTATGTGTATCATAGATGGATTTATGTTCCTTTTTACGGGACTGTTAAGTGCAGAAGCATTTGTATTTTTTGCCCTTTTCACCGCTATTAGCGGTGTAGCGGCTGCTATTTGGAACAGTGCATTTACAGTTATTATGCAGACAAATATTGAAGCAGATAAGTTAGGGCGTGCTTTCTCAACTTATGACAGTCTGATGCTGATGCCTTCCATCCCCGGATTGCTTGCCACAGGCTATATTGCGGAGACGATAGGGTTGGCTAATGCGTTCCTTTTTGCAGGTATCGGAATATGTATTATAGGGGTGGTTGTGTTAATAGTTCCGGCTATTAGAGAACTAGGTAAAAGAGAATTTGTAAATAATAGTTAAATTTAACCATTATTAATATAAAAAATGAAACAATCTTGCTTTTTGAGCGTCATATACATATAATGTATAAATTAATTTAAAGTACAATAAAAAATAAAATGAAACAGTTTTACATATTGCTTTTTGTAGTATTGGGCGGGATGTTTTTCTTTACATCTTGTACCGATAACGACGGCAATCATGTAAATTCTTCCGTAAAACTTCTTCCTGCCAAAATACAGGTGGAATACGAGTTATCTAACAAATATATTTATACTTACAAATACGATTCGACTAATCGGTTGGTGGAATATGTAGAGACTAGCTTGTTCAGCAATAATATTGGAATGGAAGATATGGAAACACGCTGTAAAATAGTATATAACCAGGATAATACTATAGACAGCCTGATTATCAGCCCCCGTTTTCTGGAAGAACACCCCGATATAGACGGCTATGTTTACGCTATGGCAAGCGATACTGTATTGTTTGAATATAGTGAACAGGAAATCATCGTAAAATACAGGAACAAACAGGAAGAAAAAATCCGTATCAATCCTAAACAGGAAGTTGTAGCTTATGAATATTACGGAGGAATTGACGGTAAGCTTAAGATTACCAATACATACCAGTACGACGAGAATGGAAATATTGTTAGGATAGTTATTAATAATGGAATTGATTCTCCGTATATACCTTATACATATAATTATGATAATTGCAACGGTATATTCAGGCATGTTAACGTACCGCAATGGTTCATGGTGATTATGCTGGACCAGCGGTTTAACATGGTCAATAATTTTAAGGAATATTCTGATATAGACGGATATAAATGGACTATGGATTATAGTTATAATAAGCACGATTATCCGGAATTCATGAATCAAAGGGGCGATAACGACAGTGAATTGAAAATAGTAGAAGCTATCACTACATTCGATTATCTTCCGGCATATTAAATAAACAAATAAAAGATGAGAAAGCATAGTTTTTTTGACTATGCTTTTTTTCTGCTCAAATTGAAAAATTTACTGAATTTATATTACTTTTATACAGCAATATTTAAATTGTTATGGCATGAAAAAATATCTGTTTATACTTTCTTCTCTTATACTTTCTTTTTCATTGTCGGGCCAGACTCCGGCAAAATATCTGGCGGGAGCTGTCCCTGAGATAGACGGAAGGGTACGCTTCCATAAAGTTATAAATGTGAATAGCGGATTGGATGCAAAATCCCTTTATTCTCTAATGGATAAATGGGCTAAAGAAAACTATGATAGCAACGGAGAATTAATGAACAGGGTATTGCTTTCTAATGCGCAGAGTTATGATATTGCCTGCCAGGGAGAAACCTACCTTATATTCCAAAGAAGCGCTTTGGTACTGGACAGGGCTAAAATGTCGTACCAATTGATACTTGAAATAGAAGATGGTAAATGCGATGTTTCAATTCGTAATATTAAATATGATTATTCCGATGAAAAGGAACAGGTTACGGCTGAGAAAATGATTACCGACAATATTGCACTTAATAAATCGGGCGATAAGTTGAATCGCTATTATGATAAGTTCAGGACATACACGATAGATAGTGTAAACAGTATAATAAACCGGATAGACGTTTATCTGAATGGTATTAATACCCAGGGCGTAGCTTCTCTGCTAACCAGAACTGAAGTTGTAGTGCAGCAGCAAACTGCTCCTGCTGCAGCTACGCAGAATATTCCGGTATCAACTAATAATACAGTAGTTGTAACTCCCCCGGCTCCTGTGTATGACGTAATGCCGCCTCAGCAAATTGCCCGTCCGTTACATGAAACAGGAACAACCGGCATGGCAGGTTATCGTCAGGTGGATGCTGAAAAAATACCCGGTAATATCATAAAATTATTAAGTGATGCAACACTAATAACATCAGGAACAGCAGATCAGGTAAACGTTATGACAGCCTCGTGGGGAGGTCTGGGACGTTTCTGGGAAAAGCCTGTAACATTCTGCTTTCTTAATCCTACACGTTATTCTGTACAAACTATGGATAAAGGCGATACATATACTATATCATTCTATACGGAAGCATACCGGGATGCGGTAATGTATTGCGGTTCGGTCAGCGGGAGGAATACAGATAAGATAAAAGGTTCGGGACTGACGCCTATCAAAACACCGTCTGGGGCGACTGCTTTTGCAGAGGCATGGATGATATTCGAATGTAAGAAGATTGTAGCGCAGCCTATATCGCCGGATGCAGTGGTTGAAAAGAATCTGCCGGATGACTGGACTAAAAACGGATTCCACAAAATGTACATCGGGGAAATCTTAAATGTCTGGGTAAAATAATGATAATTAGCAGGCTATATAACCAAAGCATCTTCTTATAAGGAGATGCTTTATATTTTTATGAAAGTGCAAATGCGTAATTTTGAACCAATGAAAGATGAACAGGGAAGAAACGGCTAAAAAAGCATCTTATTTTAGTATAGCAGGCAATACATGTCTGGCTCTTATAAAATGGCTCGCAGGTTATTTCGGTAATTCGTATGCATTAATAGCAGATGCGATAGAGTCTACTGCGGATATTTTCTCTTCCATATTGGTACTGATAGGAATAAAATATTCGAACAAACCTGCCGATAAAGATCATCCTTACGGGCATGGACGGATAGAACCTTTGGTAACTTTCATTGTAGTTGGGTTTCTTATTGTTTCTGCTACTATTATAGCATACGAAAGTATTCAGAATATACAGACTCCGCATGAAGGGCCTAAAGGTTTTACGTTGATAGTATTAGGCGGAATAATACTGTGGAAGGAGATTTCCTACCGTCTTGTTATCCGGAAAGCAACCCAGACAGAAAGTACTTCCTTGCGTGCAGATGCCTGGCATCACCGAAGCGATGCCATTACTTCGGTTGCTGCATTTATCGGTATCTCTGTTGCGCTGATAATGGGCGACGGATATGAATCTGCCGATGATTGGGCTGCATTATTCGCGGCTTTTATAATCTTTTACAATAGTTACCGTATTTTGAAACCGGCATTGGGCG
>DQAM01000021.1 GCA_003523545.1 Dysgonomonas sp. | reverse complement strand
TCTAAACCGGATATAAGGTCGAAAGCCTCCTTTCGTTCCCTATATTCTGTATTCCAAAGGCTTGCCGTAGAATTTGCAGATTCGAAATAATCGTCTCCGCACTTCAATAGGTATAATTCACGGGATAGAAAAGTGATATATCTGAAAAAATAATCTTTTTCTATAGGAGCTATGTTATCTATAATCTTTTTTAATCCGGTTAGCTGATTGCTAAAAAATTCCGGAATCCTTCCATAATTATCGGGATTCAGAATATTCCTGAAAAGCCTCTCTACATCTTCATCATTACCCGAGTATAAATCGTGCTGAGTTGCAATAATCAAATTGCGGATATTGATTATTTCCTTTTCAAGGGTATGATAGGTAGCCGCAAGGCGTAAATTTTCGCCTGCGTTTTCTGCCGAAGAATAAAGTATAGAAGCCGAAACTTTCCGGTCATCGATGCCGAAAACAGTTTGGATGATTAGCCGGTATATAGTAGTCTGTACTTCATGGTTTATAGCTATTTTTCCGGCATCTTCTTTCGGAAACGGCAACCCTCCTGATTTTAACTCTATAATCTTGTTTATTTCATCTTTTTTATCAGATAGTTGAAGTAAATCGAGACGGCCTTGAAATCCGTATTTCTCACAGAAAAAGGACGGTTCGAGAACGCATCTTTCAACATCGATACTGTTTTTAGGAAAGTCCTTTAAAACAACCCGCTTGATATTCTCAAAATGGGTCTTTGCTTTGACCATAAAGCCCTTGAAATCTTCTACTTTATGAATATCACGACAAGTTGTATACTCAAAAGGTTTTTGACGAAATGATTCCAGAAAAATACTATTGAATTCCAACTCTTCCGGATTGTCGGCAAAAACCAGTTCATCGAGAAAGAAGTTTGCCAGGTTACCCAGTAAAATGTATTGATTGTTAGGTGTTTGTTCGAACTTTCGGCGGAAATAGTGCAGATAGGATTTCCCATAATTCTGAAAGCATTCTGCTAAGGCGGATGTATCTATTAAATAATCCGGCTCCAATACAAAAAATTGAGGAATATAGAAACCTGCTCTATCTTGCCGGCTGTTTACAATATTCAGTTGCGCTCCTATCCACAAGCGTTCGATAGTAGGGTTAAACAGGTCGTTTACACCTTTTACATTGTATTTTATGTAAATGTTTGCATCATCAAAATCTTTTGCTTCCGCTATAATTAATTCGTTCTCTTTTTCGATACCGATAACCTGTACTCGTAGATAATCATCCGGAACAGATTTTGCCAAATCACCCGTATTTTCCGCAGAAAGAGACTCTTCATCTATAAAAATACTAATAGATAATACTTTTGCTATTAATTTTTTTATAGATTCCCGCCCATGAATATATTGGGTATTAGTGACTGAGTTCTGTTCGTCTTTCAGAAGGAATGTACCTCTTACACGTATATTTTGCAGGTCTCTTTCTAAACTTTTAGGGAGGCTGTATTTTTGGGAAAGGAATACTAAACGGGAAAATAAAGATGGAAACTGTAATGATTCCTCTTTGGTAATTTCCTTGCAAAACCTTTCCAGAATACGCTTCAAACGGATATACTTTTCCCTTAGATTCATCTCCACAGATAAATCTATCTCATTGATTTCAGCAATTATTTCGTCGTATTTCTTTTGGTTATCAGACAAATTATTCCCGTTATACAGATTATAAGTTATGAATAATAATTGTTGTCGTATTTTTGTCATGCTGACAATCGGAAGCATCCCTCGTTGATACGACGAGATCCTTCACTCTGTTCAGGATGACATACGGCAGTAAATGTTTGAAATTACTTAATACAAAAGTAGAAATAAACTTTTTGAGAATAACCAATCGTTTGTAAATAATAAAAATATTACATTGTACAATTACCGCTATCCGAAAGGATAATCAAATATTTGTTGTTTGAAAGTTTTAATTGACTACTTTTGCCGGGTATTTTAACTTTTAAACAATTTTAAATCATGAATGAAAAAAGCGTAAACCAACGCTTGGCTTTTCGTTTCAAGCGATTCGGCCATCGGTCTTACAGTGCATTTGCAAGTATGCACAAAGTGGTAAACATCGGAGTAGTAACAGCTTGCATGCTCACTTTTGCCAATTCCTCAGAAGCTTCTGCACAAGCTGCTCAGACAGCAGAAGACCATCAGAAAATCAATGAAAAAGAAATGGAGCTGGAAGAGGTAACAGTCACTGCTTCGAGAGTTGAGCTATCGCTCAATAAAGCCGCAAAACTGGTAACCGTAATTTCCAGACAAGAGATTCAACGAGCCCCTGTCCAAAGCGTACAAGATCTACTCAATTATGCCGCAGGAGTAGATGTCATGCAGAGAGGCGGTCATGGCGTACAAGCAGACATCTCGATCCGGGGCGGATCATCCGATCAAACAGCAATTCTTCTCAACGGCGTCAACCTATCTAATCCACAAACAGGACACTACAGTTTCGACATTCCCGTCAATCTTCACGATATAGAAAGAATAGAGATCATCCACGGACCTTCATCTATTATTTACGGTGCCAGTGCTTTTTCAGGGGGTATAAATATTATCACCCGGAAAAATACGGATCATAAAGTATATGGTAAAATTGAGGCAGGTGGTCATAATCTGTTCGGTATAGAAGCTGGTGCTTCTTTGCAGTCCGGTATCTCAAATAATCAGCTTTCGGTTGGTTATAACAGGTCGGACGGATATATTGCCAACAGTGATTACGATATACTGAACCTTCTGTGGCAAACCCGCTTTAATGTAGACGATTCGAATGTAGATATACAGCTCGGATATAATGACAAGCAATATGGGGCAAATACCTTTTACTCGGCATCCTACCCCAATCAGTATGATAAAACGAAAACTTATCTCGCTTCTGTTAAAGGGGAAACAGGGACGAAACTAAAGTTCATTCCGCACATATACTGGAGCCGGCATTATGACGAATTTCAACTTATAAAAGGTGATGAATTGAAAGTCCCTTACAATTATCACCGGACTGATGTATACGGTGCAAATCTTAATCTCCAATACACATCTCAATTAGGGATCACAAGTTTTGGTGCTGAAATCAGAAATGAAGGTATATTGAGTACTGTCTTAGGCAAAGAAATGAATCAACCGGACGGAAAATACCTTAAATCAGATGACCGGACAAACATCAGCTATGCATTAGAGCATAACATAATTTTTAATAAATTAAGCCTTTCCATCGGATTTTTAGCAAACTATAATACCGGATTTAAT
>DQAM01000022.1 GCA_003523545.1 Dysgonomonas sp. | reverse complement strand
AAAAAAAATGCCCTCCTTTTCAGGTTAGGGCTTTTTACTGTTTAGACAATTAAAGAGCAACTTCTTTCTCAATGGCTATTTTGCCTCTGTAGTATCCGCATTCGTTACAAACGGTATGATATACATGCCATGCTCCGCAATTAGGGCATACGGCCAATGTTGGAGTAACGGCTTTGTCATGAGTTCTTCTTTTCGCTGTTCTGGACTTTGATTGCTTTCGCTTTGGATGTGCCATTTTATCTGTTTATTTTATTTGATTTATATTTTTAGTTATTCTTCGTCAATTAAACCTTTGAGAGCATCCCAGCGGGGATCACTTTCATTATTGTCTATTTCTTCATCGACTGCATCGCCGGTGTCGTCATCCGAATCGTCGTCACTGCTTACCGCCCTGTGCTTATTCAGTTTGGATGACATTACTTTATTGCATTTACCGGGAGGATGGACATGCTTCATCGGAACACTTAGTGTTACGAACTCATACAGAAACCATGCGATATTAATCTCTCCCTCATTTTCGGGGATGATTACTATCTCATCGCTTTCTTCAGAATACTCCTGACCGAATTTGACTACCAAACGGTTTTTGGAATCGATTTCGATCGGCATATCGTCAAGACAACGGTCGCAAGGTACCTGCACCTCTCCTGCCAAAGTAAAATTAAACTCGAATGTAGAGGATATCCTTTTTACGGAAACTTCTACATTAACGGCCCCTTTTTTTACGTCCGAATCTGCATCCCCAATCAATTTAAAATATTGGTTATCCAGTATATATTCGAACTTATGAACCCCTTCAGCAAGGCTTTTCAGGGGGATATTGTAAAGACTAAATTTACCCACTTTACTTACTATACAAAAAGAATGGACGCAAAGATATAAACTTTTTTCTGAATAACCATACCCCCGCCTGCTAAAAATCCCTATAATCCGGTCCCGTATATTTTAAAACTAAAATTTGATTTTACTTGTTATAAGTTAAAATATTTTCCACTCAATTTAAATATAGAATAGATGGATACGCATGAATTATCGAAACGATACATGGAAGAGTATGATAAGTTGGTAAAATCATACGAGGATATGAAAATGAATGATGTGGTGACGAATCTGAACGATGCTATATCACGGTCGGATATGTCCGAAACAGAGAAACTCCACAATACGGTTCTGGAATGGAATACTAAAGTCTCCAAATTGGAAGGTGCCAGGATTGTTTTGGATGCCCAGTTTTCTTATCTGCGTCTGCCTTCACCTTCTTCTTTCGGAATAATATTCGACTGGGAAGAAAGGGTTTGGCGTTTTAATACGGTGGCTATTTGATACTTTTCTTCCCAATTTTACTCCAAATTGTTTCGTATGCAAAGTAGTTGTATCGTTACTCCCGGTCTGATGGAAAACAGATACGGGTAAAACTGGTTGTGCCGTTTTCTGATAGGGAGTAATAATTTGATATCCTATGTTTTTTAGGTGTAGGTGAGAGCGGCAAATAAATTATATTTTTGTTTTCTGTGGAATTTTGAGTTAGAATCACTCTATTTTAAGAAAACAATTAAATAATGTGGATATGGGAGCAACGGTGAGAATATTGATTCTGGTTTTGGCGGTAATGGGCGGTCATTCTTGCAGCGGGAGCCATAAAAATGAGTCTGCAAGAAGTATGACGGAAGTGTCTGAAGAAATGGCAAATGAGCCTGTATACGAAACGGAAGATGCCAGTTCAAAAATGTATGCGTCTATAGATATAGAGGAAGAAGTCTCAAACTATGCTTTTTCAGAAAATCGAAAAAAGACAGTAGCGCCTCCTGTTAAAAATGAGCTGACCGGCAGTATTCCTTCTAATTTTCTGGCTTCTCCGGCTGCGTCTGTAATCAACAGCGATGAGGTACATCAATTGATAAGGAATGTACAAATGAAGTTTAAAGTAAAGGATGTTCCTCAGACAACATATGATATAGAGAGTATTGTTCTGAAGAACGGCGGGCATATCAGGCGTTCTGCCATTAATAATTCCAGATCATATTCTTCCACCGTAAATATATCGAGAGATTCGGCTATTATCATACACCATAATAATTTAACGGCAAATATCCAGTTCAGAGTTCATTATTCCCGTCTTGATACCGTTCTCAGGGAGATTGCTCCTTATGCTGTGCATATCGACTATAGAAATGTAGATGTCAGAGACGTTACTTTCGACTTGATTTGGGAAAAAATGAAAAAAGAAAGGATGGCCAAGAAGCAGAAACGTATTTCTGCGGCTATCGATAACCGGGGCCGGAAGCTCGATGACATAATGGATGCAGAACAAGCTCTGGACTATTCTGCCGAGCAGGAAGACCGTGCATTATTGGAAGATTATAAAATGAAAGACCAGATAGAATACAGTACTATAAACGTCGAAATTTATCAGCATCCCACACAATATCAGGAGCGGGTATTACGAACGAAATCAATCGATGAATATGAGCCTTCTCTAGGCGCAAAGATGCTGTCAGCATTGCAGAACGGCTGGGAAATGGTAGCTGCATTATTTATACTGCTGCTGAATATATGGCCTTTTATATTAGTTGTAATTGCAGGAATATGTGTTGGTATTTATTTCAGAAATAAAAAGAGAAAAGACGATTTGTAATTTTAGAAATACTATCTCTTAAAAAATATACCCCGGAAGTTTTTTTTCTTTCGGGGTATATTTATATTACTCAATCGTTTTTACTTGCAAACCTTGCTAATCCTCCACTCGAAGTTTCCCTGTATAGGCTGGGCAGATCGTGTCCGGTTTCTTTCATGGTTCTTACTACTTTATCGAAACTTACCATATGCTTGCCGTCTGACAGCATAGCGTATGAACACGAATCGAGAGCCCTAACAGCAGCGAATGCGTTTCTCTCTATGCAGGGAACCTGTACTAATCCACCTATCGGATCGCAGGTTAATCCCAAATGATGTTCCAGCCCCATTTCGGCTGCATACTCGATTTGTCCCGGTGTTCCACCGAAAAGTTGTGCACCGGCTGCTGCAGCCATAGCACAGGCCGCTCCGACTTCTCCCTGGCAGCCGACCTCTGCACCCGACACTGAAGCGTTGAATTTTACAACATTCCCAATAAGTCCGGCGGTGGCTAATGCCCGTATAATCTTTTTGTCGCTGAATTGATGATGTCCTGTGTGCAGGTGGTACAAAACCGCAGGTAATACCCCGCACGAACCGCAGGTGGGGGCCGTAACTACTTTTCCTCCAGAAGCGTTTGTCTCAGACATCGCTAATGCATAGGCGAAAAGTAAAGCTCTGCTCATCATAGAACCTGTATATCCTTTTGCTTTCACATAATACGATGAAGCTTTTCGCTGCAATCCCAATCCTCCGGGAAGCACTCCTTCCTCTTCGATCCCCTCTTTGACGGAATCTTTCATTAAAGACCAGACATCCGATAGATAATCGAATATCTCATCCCCTTCAGTATCGTGTACGTATTCCCACAAAGATTTTCCGGTATTATGACACCATGCCAGTATATCGGTCATGTTCGTGAGGTGGTATACATATTCTTTGGCTGTTTTCGTATTTTCATCAGCTAAATCCCCGCCGCCAATACTATAAATCGTCCATTCATCGGTTTGGGTATTATTCTTATCGTATTCTTTAAATATCATACCATTGGGATGAAACGGGAGTTCTTCTTTGGGATGCCATATTATCTCGGAAGGTTTAGGCAGAAGCATCTCCTGTATAGCAATATCCGTCATATGCCCTTTGCCTGTGGCGGCAAGGCTTCCGTATAGTTCGACTACATAATGGGATGCTTCGGGATTTCTTTCTTTGAATGTTTTAGCGGCGTTACTCGGTCCCATCGTATGACTGCTCGATGGCCCGAAGCCTATTTTAAAGA
>DQAM01000483.1 GCA_003523545.1 Dysgonomonas sp. | reverse complement strand
TCGAGAGGTGCTGACCACGGCCGTTATCCATTGGCACGTTCATTCTCATTTGGTATCCAGATCGGTTTATAATTATTAACTCTAAAGACTTATAATCATAATGAAAACGAAAATATTTTTTAAATATATTTTAGCTGCGTTTATCGCTTTTTCAATGGCTGCCTGTAATGCCGATTTTCTGGATGAGGTGAATCCTAATGAAGCAACAGAAGCAACTTCGTGGACTACAATAGAAGAAGCGGAATCTGCTATGGCAACGATTTATTCTCCAATCAGGGGGCAGATGTACGGTTATTTCGGAGCCTTCACCGGATTTCAGAATCAGAACGTGAGAGGTGACGATTTACATCCTATACAAGATGATCCTGAAACGTGGAAACTTACCATATTTACAAATGATCCGAATACAGGGCGTGTAACAGACGACTGGGATCTTCTCTACCGCAGCATCAACAGGGCGAATAACTTTCTTGCAAATATCGATAGGGTTGAAGCACCTCAGACTGAAAAAGACACATTAATCAGTGAAGCACATTTTCTGAGAGCCTGGAATTATTTTATGCTGGTTATTAACTGGGGGGATGTTCCGCTTCGTTTAATCCCTGCTACAAGTGATGTAGTCATGGTACCGTCTTCTCCCGAATCGGAGGTTTGGGCACAGATAGAAAAGGATCTGGAAGCCGCTAAAATAAATCTTCCTATCGAGCGTAAGGAAAAGTACTTAGGCCGTGCAACCCGCGGAGCTGCCATAGCTTATCTGGGCCGTGCATATATTTATCAAGGTAAGTATGCAGAAGGAAAAGCGGAATTGGAGCAATTGATGAAAGACCCTTATAAGTATGAACTTATAGAAGATCCGGACCAGAATTATACAGAAACTAATGAGTTTAATAAAGAGTCGATCTTCGAAATAAATTATTATCAGTATGGAACCGGAGGGGTATGGGGCAATGATGATATGAATACACCTCAGGTTAATATTCTGTCTAATTTTGTAGGAGCACCTCCGGGGGGATGGTATAAATTGCAGCCGTCTAAATCCATTGTCGACGAGTTTACGAAAGAAGAAAGGCCTGAAGGTGCAGATTCTCGATGGGACAAACGCATGTATACTAATTTCTTCTTCAAATATTCAGATTACAACGATGTAAAACCTGATATGAGATGGTATGGAAAAAACAGTATACCGATGGATACACTGTGGTTGAAAACCGCTTCGAAACGTATTGGCAATGAGCCTAATTATTCGGACATAGACGGAAAACCGGGACGCTTTATTATTAAGAAGTTCACAGCTTTCTGGTCTGACAATGGAGATAGTATGTACAATACAGAAAAGAATACGAATAATATCCGCGTAATGCGTTATGCAGAAGTATTACTGCTGCATGCCGAAGCTTGTGCTAAAACCGGTGATATCGGAGGAGCGAATGCCAGTCTTAAACAAATCAGAGATAGGGCTGGACTCGCTGACAAAACATTCGGAAGCGAGCAGGAATTGATGCAGGAAATAGAGCATCAGCGGCTTTTGGAATTTTTCCTTGAAGGACATCGTTTTTATGACCTGAAACGTTGGTATACCTGGTCACAAATGAAGGAGATTTTTGAAAGAAGAGGTAAACTGGGTGCTTCGAACTTTGAGAACAAGCATATATATTACCCGATACCTCAAGGCGAAATCAATACCAATACGGCAATAGAACAGCATCCTTTGTGGTGATAAGATATATCGATAATATGAAAGACACTCATTAAAACGGGAGAGGGGTAGTCCTCTTGGATTATCCCCTCCTTTTATCATTTAAAATGATCTGCAATGAAAAAGAAAGTGAAAAATGTCAATACCTGTCTATATCAGGTACTTTGTATTTTTTTTATATCCTGCTTTATGCTTTCCTGCAACGATAAAGATGAAGAGGTTATACTTACAGGTGAGGTCAGGAAAATAAAGGATTTGGTGTTGGAAGGAAGTTTATTACTAGATGTCAAAGATTCCGGAGTAGATAAAGAATTCGTTTTTGAAACAGAAACTATCGTAATTCCTGAAAACAGAATAGGTTCATTGGAGATAAATAAGAAGGCATGGAATACGGCTCTTGTTTTGGATGGGAACAAGATGGATATTCCGACCTTGGGCGGATCATTTAAACCTGAAAAAATCAAACTTAATCCGTCCGGATATGCTCCTCTGACAGTAAGAGTCAACTATTTCCTGATGGTAGAAGGCAAACTGCAAATGCGTATACAGTCTAAAGACAAGGAAGTACCCGATATTACTTATCAATTTTGGAACTATGGCTACAACCACCAAATAGATGTTCATGGACTGTATCCCGATTATTTAAATACGGTATATATAACACTAACAGACAAAAATGGTAAAGAAAGACTTACAGACACATTAAAAATACAGACCGAAGATATTTCTAAAATCACAAATTATATATCAGTAAATCCTGTAAAATTGGATATTGCTAAAATGGAGCCCGCTTTAGCTTTAGTAAACTCTTCCAATCAATCTATACTTCCTCATTATTCCTATATGATTGATGCTATGGGAAATATAAGGTGGATTTTATCTACTTATAATCATCCCGAATTGATGAAGTTAACTAATACAGGTAATGGTTTCAGGCGGTCCAAAACCGGAAATTTCCTGGCCGGGAGCCGTGAGAATTCTATGATTTATGAAATCAGTATGCTTGGAGAGATTGTAAATAAATGGGATATCGGTGCTTTGGGAGTCGGTTTTCATCACGACCTTATTGAAATGCCTAACGGAAATATTTTGTTCGCTTCAACAAAATTTGGAGATACCAAATCGAATGGCGAACCTGCAAGTTTGGATTATTTTGTTGAACTGGACCGGGAAACAGGGAAAATCGTTACGGAATGGGATTTGAAAAAATCCTTAGACGAAAAAAGAACATTAATTAAAGTTCCTGGTCAGGGTGATTCGAATTGGGCACATGGAAATTCTGTTGTATATTTGGAAAATGAGGATGCAATTTTAGTTTCGCTCAGATATCAGGGGGTGGTAAAACTGGATAGGAATAATCGAGTAAAATGGATTCTGGCTCCTCATAAAGGATTTTCTTCCAATGGCAGGGGAGAATCATTAAAGGCATTTTTATTAAATCCGCTAGATAGTAACGGAAGTATGATAAATGACGAAAATGTAATAGATGGGAATACTGCATCGGATACTTTTGACTGGTCCTGGTCACAGCATAGTTCCCTCATTATGCCTAATGGCAATCTTCTGGTTTTTGACAATGGCTTTTTCAGAAACTTCGAAAATAATGATAATAATTACAGCCGGGTAGTTGAATATAAAATAGATGAGCAAAAAAATACAGTTCAGCAAATCTGGCAATATGGGAAAGATCGCCCCGAATTGTATACGATGATAGGAGGTTCGTGTGTTTATTTGCCTAAGACCGGAAATATTTTACTGGCCGGCGGTAGTAATCTCCGCAACTCGAACGGTAGAGGAGGTAGGATCATCGAGATCGATCCTGCAACAAATGAAGTGGTATGGGAAATAGAAATAAATGAACCTGACGGCAATGCATTTCATTATGTCAGCTCCATCACTTTATATCCTTAAATTAAATTTAAAGTTTAAAAATAGAGAGAAATAAATAAAGCAAAAACATAGATAATATAATGGACGGTACATTTAAAGAAAGACTGGATCTCGTTAGTAGAGAATATGAGGAAATAGTCACGCGTAAAAATATAAAAATCTTACCCGGAAATGGAATATTTGAGAGGTATAAATATCCTGTGCTGACTGCACAACATGCTCCGGTCTTTTGGCGCTATGACCTGGATTCCGCAACTAATCCCTATTTTATGGAACGTTTTGGGATAAATGCAGTATTCAATGCCGGTGCTATAAAATGGAAGGGAAAATACCTGATGATTGCCCGCGTGGAAGGTTATGACCGCAAATCTTTCTTTGCTATTGCCGAAAGCCCTAACGGTATAGACAATTTCCGGTTCTGGGTTTATCCGGTGACTTTGCCCGAACTGGACGATCCGGCTACGAATGTCTATGATATGAGGTTGACAGCACATGAAGACGGATGGATTTACGGTATCTTCTGTGCGGAGAGAAAAGACCCGGATGCACCTTTATCCGATTTGTCTTCTGCTACAGCTACAGCCGGTATAGTACGTACAAAAGATCTGATAGAATGGGAACGACTGCCTGATCTGGTATCGAAGAGCCAGCAGAGGAATGTCGTTTTACATCCTGAGTTTGTAAATGGAAAATATGCATTATATACACGTCCGCAGGATGGATTTATCGATACGGGCAGCGGCGGTGGAATCGGTTGGGCTTTGATAGATGACATCACAAATGCCGTAGTAAAAGAGGAAAAAATAATAAACCACAGGTATTACCATACTATCAAAGAATTAAAAAACGGGGAAGGCCCGCATCCGGTAAAGACGGATAAAGGCTGGCTTCATATTGCTCACGGCGTGAGGTATTGCGCTGCGGGATTGAGGTATGTACTTTACCTGTATGTAACTGATCTGCAGGACCCTTCTAAGTTAATTGCCGAACCTGCCGGTTATTTTATGGCGCCTATGGGTGAAGAAAGGGTAGGAGATGTATCGAATGTCTTATTTACCAACGGCAGATC
>DQAM01000480.1 GCA_003523545.1 Dysgonomonas sp. | reverse complement strand
GTTAAATGCCGGTTACGGTTATACACGTAATATGTATGGAGCGGGAAATTATGACCACCAGCAAAACTGGGGATTGAATTACGGCATAACGGTAGGTTTCAACCTGTTCGACGGATTCAACAAAAGCAGGCGCCAGAAAAATGCCCGTATAGAGATACAAAACCGCGAACTGGAATTCGAGCAACTTCAATTATCCGTCAAAACCGAATTTGTAAATATGTGGATGGCTTATCAGAATAACCTGGACCTGCTCAATCTCGAACGGGAGAATGTACAAACGGCTCACGACAATTATGAAATTGCCATGGAAAGGTATAAGCTGGGCGATTTGGCCGGAATCGAACTTCGTGAAGCGCAAAACAGCCTTCTCGAAGCCGAAGAGCGTCTGGTACAAGCCGAATACAGCACAAAAATCTGCGAAATATCCTTGATACAAATCAGTGGGCAGGCATTAACATATCTGGATTAAATTTGGTAAAATACTCATATACACGGCAGTTTCATTTTGTGAAACCGCCTTTTTTTTGTATCTTGCATACATCGTCCCGATTTATACTTAGGACAAATACCCATTCTACAGGGGAATAATCATTAAAACAAGCATCTTCTGCTGAATCGATCGGTTTGATTACAAACTGATTCTTAATTTTTTAAACTATTTAAGCATGATAAGATTAAAATCGTACACGCTGCATAATTATAAAGAGATTCCTCAATTTGATTCCATATCTGAAGAGATAATCAAGGATATAGAAGTGGTGGGGCATGTTCTACCTTTCAAAACGAATAATTATGTGGTGGACGAATTAATCGACTGGTCAAATGTTGAAACCGATGCCATGTTCACGCTCAATTTTCCCCGAAAGGAAATGCTCGACAAAAAACATTATTACACAATCGAACAGCTTATACAACAGAATGCGGATAAATCGGAAATACAAAAAAGAGCTAATGATATCCGGCTGACCCTCAACCCTAACCCGGCGGGGCAGGAACACAATGTTCCGTTTTTAGGTGAGATTAAGCTGAAAGGTGTACAGCATAAATATCCCGAAACAGTTTTATTTTTCCCCAGCCAGGGACAGACCTGCCATGCTTATTGTACATTCTGTTTCCGCTGGCCCCAGTTTTCGGGTATGAGCGAATTGAAATTCGCCATGAAAGAAGCCGACCTGCTTCTGAAATACCTCAGCATCCATAAAGAAGTGACCGATATACTATTTACGGGAGGCGACCCGATGACAATGAGCGCATCCATACTTGAATCATATATCAGACCGCTTTTTGAACCCCGGTTCAGCCATATAAGGAGTATACGCATCGGAACGAAGTCTTTGGCTTATTGGCCTTACCGTTTTCTTACCGATAATGACAGCGACGACATTATCAGATTATTCGAAGATGTTATAAAAGCTGGAAAGAATTTATCAGTACAGGCGCACTTCAACCATCCCGTAGAACTATCGACCGACGCCGTTAAAAAAGCTATCTCGCGAATCAGAAGTACCGGCGCTCAGATAAGGACTCAATCTCCCTTACTAAAGCATATAAACGACAAACCCGAACTCTGGTCTCAGATGTGGCGTAAACAGGTAGACTTGGGATGTATACCTTATTATATGTTCATCGCACGAGATACGGGAGCAAAACGTTATTTCGAAATACCGCTCGAAAAATGCTGGCAGATTTTCCGTAGAGCCTACCGCCAGGTAAGCGGACTTTGCCGAACAGTACGCGGTCCGAGTATGAGCGACCACGCCGGAAAAATTCAGGTACTAGGTGTACAAGAAATTAAAGGAGAAAAAGTTTTCGTTTTACGATTCCTGCAAGGACGCAATCCAAATTGGGTGGATATACCTTTCTTTGCGGAATACGATTCGAAAGCGACATGGTTCAACCAGTTAAAACCGGCTTTTGGGGAAGATAAATTCTTTTTCGAGGAAAGCAAAGCAAAAATACAGGTGACCAAACCATTCCTTTTTGAATAAGAACTATTCTTTATAATACACTTCCCGGATTCTAAAGTAAAATTCATTTAATTATCTCTTTTTTGTCATGCTGACAATAGGAAGCATCTTTCTTGATGAAGGGATTTTTCACTTTGTTCAAAATGACAAAGACAGAACTTCTCTCGTTTTATCAGCTAATCTGGAAAGTCAAGATGATTTAAATGCATACTATGCACTATTGGAACGGTATTTGTATTGATAATATCAATACAAAAAGAAACAATATAAATAAAAACAAAGAAAGAATATTTTAAGATGAAAACAATACAACTGACAAAATCGGATTTTCTGGCAAAAGTAGCTAATTATGAAACCAATCCGAGCGAATGGAAATACCTGGGCGACAAGCCTGCATTGATAGATTTTTACGCAGATTGGTGCGGGCCGTGTAAAGCCATTGCACCCGTTTTGGAAGAATTGGCGGGAGAATACAACGATGAAATATATATTTACAAGGTAAATACCGAACAAGAACAGGAATTGGCCGCATTGTTCGGAATCCGCAGTATACCGAGTCTGCTTTTCATTCCGATGAACGATAGTCCGCAAATGGCTCAGGGGGCTGTTCCAAAACCAGAACTGAAAAAGGCAATCAACGAAATTCTATTAAATAAATGATTCTGCATTAAAAATAAATAGGATACTTTGTGGACAAAGTCTACATAACTAAAGCTTCTCAAAGGAATATACCAGAGGAGCTTTTTTTAATATGTCCGATTCTCCAAACCATCCTTTTTAAAGTAATCTAGTTCCAAACGAATTCTCTCCTGATATGGAAATCCATTCCATTTTATAATGTCAAATTGAAGATTTTTCAGTTGATTTTTAAATATTTCAATGCATTCTTCACAATGCTTCATATACTCATCAATTTCTTCTTGTGTATCAAGAAATGTCGGTAACCTATCTACTTCAATATCCCCGATTTTCCCGTTCTCATCAATAATTATATCATAGCTATCATCACACCCCCATCCATTTAATTCAGACAATATTACCCAATCTAACTCCTTAATACATGCGAATACTGTATCAATTATATGATTAAAAGATGCTCCATCGAATGGGTTATCCACCAACCTTGGAATACTATTAGGTAAACCAATATAATTATCAATATTCTTTTTCTTTATTAAATCTCCATTCATAAACTCATATATATCTTCTTTGAGATAAGTTCGTGAGAAGACACCATCCCACCTCAATACATCACCCTTCGGAATAGATAAGTTCCCTGAAAACCAATCGGCATAAACCTTTCCATCTTTGTATTTGTCCGGAAAAGTCTTTTTTAATATTTTATCCGAATCCGGCACTCCGATTATACTTATTAAATATAATTTATTATCATGT
>DQAM01000479.1:1361-2817 GCA_003523545.1 Dysgonomonas sp. | reverse complement strand
TATATCCTTTCTATCTTATTCATTGTTATAACAGGTATCTTAATGCTTTCCTCTTTACAAGGAAATCTATATCAAAAGTATGGGATAATTGCAGATAATACAGAAAATCCATATTCAATCCTCCACATTATAACCGCAGCTATACTTATTACTTTTATAATGGTAGGAAGCACCACTATCGTATTATTTCGGCGCTGGATTTTACATGGGAAGCAGATTGCAGAATTGGAAATTACAACAATGCAATCGGAATTGAACCAATTAAAGAATCAAATTAACCCTCATTTCCTGTTCAATATGTTGAACAATGCCAATGAACTTGTACGTGTAAATCCGGAAGAAGCCTCGGTAGTCCTTTCAAAATTGAACGACTTGTTGCGTTACCAACTCAATGACAGTACTCAGGAAAAAGTAAATTTGAGCGCTGATATCCATTTCCTGAACGATTATCTTAATCTGGAGAAGATAAGACGTGATAATTTCAGCTTTACAATCTCCAAAGAAGGAAATATAAATCAAACTAAGATTCCTCCTTTGATCTTTATAACATTTGTGGAAAACGCAGTTAAGCATAATACATACGGAGAAAACGATTATCCGTATGTTTCTCTGGATTTCAAAGTTCATGACGATGAACTTCATTTTGTCTGCCAAAACAGTAAACCTGAACGAATGGAGCGCAGTAAGGTTGGGGGGCTGGGTTTAATCAACATACGCAAACGGCTGGATTTACTTTTTGAAACAAACTATAATCTGGAAATCCAGGATAATGGGAGGAACTATAAAGTAGAATTAATTCTGAAATTGTGATAATTAGTAGCTAATTCTTAAAAAAAAATCATATTCCTACTGAAAATGAATGGGATTAATGGAATATTCATAAATTTAAAATTATGAAATGTATTATTGTAGATGACGAACCTCTGGCCCGCAATGCTATTCAACGGCATATTGCAAGTATTACCGGGTTAAACTTAGCAGGACAATTCAGCAGTACAGCCAATGTCGGGTTGTTCCTGAAAGAGAACGAGATTGATCTGATATTTCTTGATATAGAGATGCCGGGAGTTAATGGTATTGATTTTGCAAAAACTATACCTCCAAATACACTTGTTATATTCACTACAGCTTATCCCCAATACGCCCTGGACAGTTATGAAGTCGACGCTGTCGATTACCTTGTTAAACCTATTGAATCGGAACGCTTCCGCAAAGCTGTAAATAAAGCTTTTCTATATCATGCTCTCCTAAAAAATAATATACAGGAAAATATAGAAAATATTGAAGCTGAATACATTTTTGTTAAATCAGAGAAACGTTTTTCTAAAGTTTATTTTAGGGATATTCTTTTTGTCGAAGGACTTAAAGATTATGTTATTATTCAAACCGGGGGACATCGGATTATTACCCGGATGTATTTGAAAATTATTCAAGAGCATTTACCCAACTATTTCTT
>DQAM01000479.1:0-1205 GCA_003523545.1 Dysgonomonas sp. | reverse complement strand
ACCCAACTATTTCTTTCGGGTAAATAAATCATATATTGTCAATATTGAAAAAATAGAATATTATGATAATAATGATTTATTTATCGATTCTTATGAAATAGGTATTGGTAATACTTACCGGGAATCTCTTTTTAAGATACTGAATAGCAGAAGTCTCTGATAATTATACAAACAAAATATATCTTATCGGCTTCAGATGTTGAAAGAATAGGGATTAAACATTTTAAAAATAACGATATGAATAGGCTTATTTTCTTAATATTTCCATTTATAGTCTGTAGTAATATATATTCTCAGAATGAGATAAAAAAGGATAGTTTAAAGCTTGAAAAAGAAATAAAAAAAGACGGCCTTATAATTACCTTATCTACTCCAAATGAGCTTTCAAACAAACTCATTACTCATAAAGATTCAATATCCAATCCTATTGATATAGAATTAGAAAATAAAATTTCCATTGATAAATCCGAGGTCAGATTACCTGACCATTTAAACTATAAATTGAAGTTAACTCCTGATTTAGTACCTCAAAGGCTCTTTCCGAACCTTTCATATTCACTTAACGAATATACTTTCGATTATGGAGTTGGTAGTTATCGCCAGGGAGGAATAGAATTTGTTTATAAACCTCTGGATAAGCTAACTCTGAATATGGCTGGATACATAGTCAATTACAATATTTTTCATAGTAAATTCAATGATCTGCAATTCAATTTCAATTTAGAATATGATTTGAGCGATTGGGTGAGTTTGTCTGTATTTGGAAAGCACACCTATAAATCGATAAATAATGCACTATCCGGAGGATATATGCTTTCTCCACAAAGTACATACCGTACAACTCTAAAAATCAAGACTTCAGAAAAGACGGATTTAGGTATTGGATTGGAAAGGATGTTTAATCCTTTATCAAAGAGCTGGAAGTCTAATATATTATTGATGCCTGGCATTCATATGAAATAAGGATACTTTTTTATATAAACAATGACTTATATTGATTCCAATTTGAAGAAATCAGTCATTACTTACAGGATTATCTTCTCAAAATACTCCACCAGACGTCTCCAACATTTATAGCTATGTTTTAAGAATATCTACAAATCAATAGAACTTATAACACCAAGAATCTATTTGGTCTCATTTTTTTAGTGTGTAAAGGAATAGTCCGTAATTTTATCCATTAATAAAATATACTTTATCCAATA
>DQAM01000174.1:3452-4134 GCA_003523545.1 Dysgonomonas sp. | reverse complement strand
GTATCGGCGAATTATTGGGTAATAAAGAGAAAGAAAAGGTAAACACTTTAGAGTTACAGGAAGTTATTGGAAAGGAATTTTCATTTCCGAATAATCTGATTTTACAAAAGACTTATACCCGTCCGCGCCCTTTCGGTATTCCGGAAAGTGAATTTCATTTGCTGAATGGAAGGGCTAAAATGATAACCAAAATGCCCATACGGCTTTTGTCTCTCAGTCTCCTGAATTTGAGGGATAAGGAAGTATTCTGGGATGTCGGTTTTTGTACAGGTTCGGTTTCTATAGAAGCGAAAATACAATTTCCTCACTTAAAAATCTTTGCTTTTGAAAAGCGAGAAGAAGGGAGAGAACTGATGAAACTAAATTCACAGAAATTCGGTACGCCAGGTATTCAGATTTTTATAGGAGATTTCTTGGAAATGTATATTTCAGATTTACCTAAGCCCGATGCTGTTTTTATCGGTGGACATGGTGGTAAAATGGATGAAATTGTAGCTAAGATTTCAGAAGTTTTACAGCCTAATGGAACGATAGTTTTTAATTCGGTATCAGACGAAAGCAGGGAAATGTTTCTGGAAGCTATTGAGAAAAATAATTTAAAATTAGAGCAAAATATTAAAATAGGAGTCGATGACTTTAATGTTATCGAAGTCATGAAGATAGCCCCCTATATCCCCCAAGG
>DQAM01000174.1:0-3259 GCA_003523545.1 Dysgonomonas sp. | reverse complement strand
AGCCCCCTATATCCCCCAAGGGGGATTTATTCCTCCCCAATGGGGAGGTTAGGAGGGGCTTATTTAAAATAGTAAATAAATGAACCATATATCCATTATATTAACATCCGCAGTTAGTCTTGAAATAGCAAGGACTATACAGCGGGAACTGGGTGAAGCCGAAATATACACCAAAGCAGAGATTGAAGATACGGTGCAAATATCTTCAATAGATGATTGTGTCGGGGAGTTATTCAGTAATTCGCAAGCCCTTATTTTCATAGGAGCTATGGGGATATGTGTGCGGAGCATTGCGCCTTATATAAAAGATAAACATACCGACCCAGCTGTGATTTGTATCGACAGCACGGGGAAATATGTAATCTCCGTTTTGTCGGGACATGTAGGAGGCGCAAACGACTTAACCAAACGACTTGCCCGTATTCTCGGAGCAGAAGCCGTTATCACTACCCAAAGTGACAATACAAACCTTTGGGCATTAGACACTATCGGGGATAAATACGATTGGGTGACCACATCGAATACGGTTAATTTCAATCAGCCACTTACTTCGTTTGTCAACAGGAAAGCTACAGCGCTCTTATTAGATATAAATGATGAAGGCACCCAATACCTCGAACGCACTGTGCCCGAACATGTAACGATATATTACAAATATTTGGATATCGATTTATCGAATTATGAACTACTGATAGCCGTTACTCCCTATATTTATCCCGATGCCGGAATACCTGTAATATACTATCATCCTAAAGTATTACATCTGGGTGTCGGTTGCCGTAAGGATTGCAATCCCGAGGGAATCAGCCGTTATATCGGTGAAGCTTTGAATCGCAATAATATAGCTACATCTTCTATTAAAAGTATTTCATCTATCGACATAAAGAAGGATGAGCCTTTATTGAAGAAATTGCAGGCTTATTTTGAGAATGTTCCTGTACATATCTATACAGCTGACGAGTTGAAGGATATCGAAGTGCCGAATCCATCCGAAAAGGTGGAAGAAGTTACTTCTATTCAAGGAGTTTCGGAATCTACGGCCATAAAAAGTGCCAATGGAGGGACACTTATTCTCGAAAAGCAAAAGGGAAAACTCAGTGAGGGTAACGATTTTACGTTTGCCGTAACTATCGATAGGAATGCTGTCCGGCAAGGACATATCGAGATAGTAGGTGCAGGACCGGGCGACCCCGACTTGATTTCCGTGAAAGGTCGCCATTTTCTCGAAGCAGCCGACCTGATTTTATATGCAGGAAGCCTTGTACCTGTGGAACTGACATACTGTGCAAAACAGGGAGCTGTAGTCCGCAGTTCGGCTCCGATGGATTTAGAAGAGCAATTCGCTCTGATGAAAGAATTTTACGACAAAGGAAAGCTTGTGGTTCGTCTCCATACGGGAGACCCGTGTATCTACGGGGCTATTCAGGAGCAGATGGCGTTCTTCGACGAATATAATATGTCGTATCACATTACTCCTGGAATATCCTCTTTCCTTGCGGCTGCGGCTGCTTTGGAATCGCAATTTACCATCCCCGAAAAAGTGCAGACGATTATCCTTACACGGGGAGAAGGACGAACTCCTATACCCGAAAAAGAAAAGCTACATCTTCTGGCACGTTCACAAAGTACGATGTGTATTTTCCTGAGTGCAACGGTAGCGGAACAGGTTCAGAATGAACTGCTCGAACATTATCCGCCTGAAACACCTGTTGCAGCTTGTTATAAGCTGACATGGAAAGATGAAAAAATTTATCGGGGAGAATTGAAAGATTTAGCGAAAATAATCAAGGAAAATAATCTAACTTTGACTACTATGATTGTGGTCGGGGAGGCAATCGGTAACCGTCAGGGATTGTCCCGCCTATATGCTCACGAGTTCCAACATTTATTCAGGGGATAAATATCAATGACTAGAAATTTCAATATATAACCAAAAGATTAAAATAGCGGAACAAAATAAATAAAGGTGCCCATTATTACACAGCCTTTCATACCTATATCTGGAAAAAGCTTAAAATATTTTATACTTTGGGTGAGGCCTGGATTTATGATAGTTATATGTTAGTGTCGAAACACAGCCGGAAACCTGAATACGAAACTATAAGGGGTAAGGAATATTACACATAAATATACCTACAAACTCCAAATTACAAACCAATTATTAAAATAAGATATGTATGAACAATTAAATATTAGACAAACTGCATCAGATGCGACTCTCCAGTATGCATGACGCTTTTAAAACATCATTGGAAAATACATTCAAAGAAGAAATGCCCCATGACCAGTTTATCTTCCATGTGATAAGCAGTAAGTGGGATAATCACCGCAGCCAGGCTATAAAATGAGCATAGAGGCGGTAAATTCCCAATATAATACTGCGTTTAGAAGATATAGACATACCTTTGAGAGAGGACTAGGCAGCAACCAAATGGACCGATTAACAGCCATGCAGTCTTACGATTCCCAAGCAAGAGAAATACTGATGGATATTATAATAGACATCAAAAAAAGCAACAATAATCACATCACAAGTACCCGTCAAAGCATGGCATGATGCCATAAATGAAAAAACCGTGGCTGAAGCTGTCCTCAACAGGTTAGTTTATAGTTTCCTCAGAGTTAAACTCGATGGAGAATCAATCCGAAAAAGGAAAATAAAAAATGAAAATAGTGGATCTGATTCTATGGGAAAACTATTGTATTAAATTAAAAGTTTAACTCGGATTCAATCTCTCTCTCTTTTTGACCCTAATCCCCAAAACTACTTTTAACTGTTTTGAAAGGATAATTTCAGGTGGTCATTTCCCTGTGTTTTTAGCGGTCATTTTTTGTCTAGATATTTTAAAGCACCTCTATTCCTTCTATAGCTGCAACTTGCCGGTAATAAATAATAACATCCTCAGCATCATTCACAGGTGTTTTTACAGTAATGCTTGAATATTTACCATTTTTACTGTCTCTTGTAGAGAAACTTGCTCCTGCATTTTCAAAAATCGAGTACACTTTTGCAATATCACATGCTTTTGATGAGACAATAAATTTGAAAATATAATCAGAGGGAAATGTATGAACAGTTTCCAATTTCTCCTTAAAAGTTAAATAAAAATCATCAACATTCTGATTCTTGTCGTTTTCTAAAATTTCTATTTTTGTTTTCATGATTAATATTAAACAAACTCCACACCAAGGTGAATAAGTATGTCAAAGTGACAGTGAGCTATCTTTATAAACCATTACTAAAAAAATAAGTAAACTT
>DQAM01000481.1 GCA_003523545.1 Dysgonomonas sp. | reverse complement strand
ATTATCTCGATGCACGTAATTTTGAAATTGGCGAATCCAATATCCAATATTTTGCCGTCAAGCAGGATAGCATCAGTTCTGATACTACATCTTCCGAGACACAGCCTGTCACTATCCAGTGGACTTTATTCTCTGTTATTTCACCTGTTCTGCAAAGTGTATCCATCGATACGATAGGTATCCGGGATGCAAAGTTCGCCTATACACAAATATCGGACGATGGTACAGATTTGTATTCTTTGAACAAGTTCGATTTTAGTGCTTATGATTTCCGGGTGGATTCATTGGCCGATCTGGAAAGAAGATTCCTTTATTCCCATAATTTTTCGATAGATGCTACAGGCATAAACGGAACACTCCAATCTAAAAACCATGTTCTCACTGTCGAACAAATGCAACTGGATACCCACGAAGGTAATTTCGACGTAAGAATGATCAGGCTATGGCCTTTAGATACCCATACAAACCTGGATTACATCCGGGGAACTATCGACTCGATAAAAATATCAGAAATTGTTAATGAAGGTGGCCTCAGAGCCAAAGAACTGACTATCGACAAACCATCTGTAGAATATGTAAGGGTACCGCGGAATAAAAAACAGGAAAGGATAGATAAAACGGAGCAGGAAACCGATTCTGTGTCCGGTTCCGAGGAAGTAGGAGAATTGCTTCTTTTGCTGGTAGACCATCTGGCAGTAGAAAAGATTTACCTTAACAAAGGAAACCTCACTTACAGATACAAACAGGGTAAGGAGGATATGATATACAAACTGCCTAAAATTGATTTTTTTGCCGATAATGTATTGCTGAACCAGCAAACAGTACGATCTTCTCCCAGTTTCGTGACTTATGATAATTACGGGTTTAAATTCGAAAACTTTGACAATCTGTTGCCCAGTAAAGATTACCGCCTCAGAATAAGGAACGGTGTATACACAGGCCTCAACGGAAACCTGCAATTACAAGACATTGCCTTGATTCCTCAACAGTCTTCGTGGGAGAATTCTCCCGACAGTTATCTCAGCTTCACGTCCCCGTCTGTAGAAGTAAAAGGAATAGATTATGTATTAGGTACAGCCCCTGATAAATTTGGATTCGGCTCTGTAGATATCATCTCTCCAAAACTTCGGATGGTAAAAGTTCGCGATTCCGCGAACGGAGGAACTTCTTCTGGCAATCCACGAAATCCGGCAATCATGCTCGGAAAACTCAATATTACAGACGCAGATGCCGGTTATATGGATATCCGTTCCCAGGATAGCGCATCATTCAAAGTGGACGAAATATCTCTTGCCTCTTTGCAATTAACAGATGCACAAGAATTATCAGTGGGCACTATAACTATCGGCCAACCTAATTTTTATTATAAAAAGAATAGCCAAAACGGGAATAATGGAAATAGTTCCCAACCCGCTTCGGATAATTTTCTCAAAGGACTTAAAATAGGTAATTGGAAAATTACCGGTCTAAAGGTGGAGCTAGATGAACCTTTACTGAAACTAAAATCGGATATCCCGTCTATCGACATTAATAACATAATATGTAATTCCGATAGATTCTCCATATCTGATATTATGGTTTCCCAGCCCTCTCTGGATATGAACCAGATAATTAATTCTGCCATGTTGCAAGGCCAGCAAGATGATAAAAACAATGAGGGTGGAATTTACGATAGGTTAAAGAATATATCCAATGAATTTACTATCGCAAAATTCGACGTGGATAATGCCCAGGTAAATTATAGGAATACATTGAACGGTAAAACGACCAGACAGCAGGAAGTAAATTCCACAAATCTGGATTTCACAGGCCTAAATGTAGATGCCCGCAAAGGCAATTTCAGTATGGATGATTTTAATTTCAGTACCAAAAACCTGAATTTCCCTTTAGACAATGGATTTTATACTCTACAAATCGGGGATTTGAATATCCATAAGCACGACAGAAGCCTCATACTTAATGATCTCCATCTCATACCGGCATACCCGAAAGAAGAATTTGCATATTACCATCCTAATCATAAAGACTGGTTCGATGTAAGCGTGGGAAGTGTGAAACTTACCGAGATAGATTATCCGACCTATTTTTCCAACCAGATATTAAATATAAAAGATGCTCAGGTGAACGATGTAAAATTGCTCAATTATAAGAACCAGAAAATAGAGATAGAGCATAATATCATGCCTTTGATATATGAAGAGTTGCAGAAAGCCCCTATCAAATTGGATATCGACAATGTCGATGTACATAATTTTATGGTTCTTTACGAAGAACTGCCTGAAAATGGAGATGTTGCGGGCAAAATACTTTTCACGGAAATGAACGGGAAATTTACAGAGTTTACCAATATTGTGAAAAGACAGAATCAATATATCCGGCTCGATGCCGATGCAAAATTTATGGGTAAAGGCGATTTCGAAGCTATATGGATGCTTCCGGTAGACTCCCTGAACGACCGTTTCTTACTGCTCGCCCATTTGCGGGACTTCGATCTGACCGACCTCAACGAACTGATTATACCGCTTGCATCCGCACAGGTGAACACGGGACATGTGGACAGCCTTATTTTGAAAACGGAAGCCACCAGCAAAGGTGCGGTAGTACAAATGCGCCTGATCTATAATGACCTTGACTTCTCTTTACTGAAAAAAGAGGACGGTGAAAATAAAACGAAAGGTTTTCTGAGCGGTATTGCAAACCTCATCATAAAAAGCAATAATCCTGATAAACCAGGTAAAGGATGGCGCGAACCTTACCTTT
>DQAM01000393.1 GCA_003523545.1 Dysgonomonas sp. | reverse complement strand
TGTAACCTTCTATCTGCATAATTTAAATGAACGAAGTGAATACCTTCCTTAACGGAAAGCTCCACTTCGTTGTAGGTAAAACTAATTAAATATTAAATAGCTGTTGCAATTGTCCTGTTAATCACATCCAATTGCTGCTCCTTCGTTAACTTAGTAAAATTCACCGCATATCCCGATACTCTTATCGTTAATTGGGGATATTGTTCAGGATGTTCCATGGCATCAACGAGTAATTCCCGATTAAAAACATTCACATTCAGGTGATGACCTGTCTGCAGAAAATAGCCGTCTAACAATCCTGCGAGATTTTGAGCTTCTTCTTCCCGGTTTTTACCTAATGTATTAGGGGTAATAGCAAATGTATAAGAAATACCATCATTCGCATGTTCAAACGGGAGTTTCGCTACCGAGGATAGAGATGCAACAGCTCCTCTTGTATCGCGTCCATGCATGGGGTTTGCCCCGGGAGCAAATGGTGTCCCATCACGGCGTCCGTCGGGTGTATTTCCAGTCTTTTTACCATAAACGACATTGGATGTTATGGTAAGTACAGATTGTGTCGGGATAGCTCCTTTATACATCTTACGTTTACGTATCTTATTCATAAACTTCTCTACAATCTCAACGGCAAATTTATCCGTATTATCGTCATTATTCCCAAAAGGAATGTAGTCACCTTCTAAAATATAATCGACTGCATCACCTTCCTCGTCCCTAACAATACGTACCTTTCCATATTTAATAGCTGCGAACGAGTCTGCTATAATTGATAATCCAGACACTCCAAACGCCTGCGTACGTACAATGTCTACATCGTGTAAAGCCATTTCGAGAGCCTCGTATGAGTATTTATCATGCATGTAATGGATAATGTTCAATGCCTTTACATACGTTTCCGCTACCCAATCTAATGTACGGTCAAATTTTTCCCAGACCTCATCAAATTCCAGATAATCACCGTTTACTTTTTCAACCCAATGCTTGGGTAGTACCTGCGCTTTGGTTTTCTCATCTTTCCCTCCATTTATTGTGTAAAGCAATGCTTTCGGAAGATTAGCACGGGCGCCGAAGAACTGCATCTGATGTCCTATTTTCATCGGTGATACACAGCATGCAATGCCGTAATCGTCGCCCAGCTGCGGTCGCATGATATCATCGTTTTCATATTGAAGCGAAGATGTATCAATAGAAACTTTTGCACAATATTTTTTCCATGCTTCCGGTAGACGGTCACTCCATAAAATAGTTAAGTTCGGTTCCGGTGCAGGACCCAGATTATATAAGGTGTGCAACATACGAAAACTGTTTTTAGTTACCATAGAACGGCCATTGTTTGTCATGCCTCCTATTGATTCTGTAACCCAGACCGGGTCCCCCGAAAACAGCTCATTATATTCATTAGTACGAAGAAAACGAACAATACGAAGCTTCATTACAAAGTGATCTATAAATTCCTGCGCTTCTTTTTCGGTAATTAAGCCGGCTCGAAGATCACGCTCTATATAAATATCGAGAAATGAAGTTACACGTCCCAGACTCATAGCGGCTCCATTCTGATCTTTAATTGCTGCAAGGTATCCAAAATAAGTCCATTGTATAGCCTCCTGTGCATTTACTGCCGGATGAGAAATATCGAATCCATACGAATCAGCCATGCTTTTAAGATCTTTCAATGCCTGTATCTGCATACTTAATTCTTCACGTAAGCGAATCAGATCATCAGTCATTACAATAGGATCACATTCCTTAAAACGTTTTTCACGTTCTTTGATCAGACGGTCTACACCATAAAGAGCCACACGACGATAATCACCTATAATACGGCCTCTCCCATAGGCATCCGGCAACCCGGTCAATAAACCATTGCTGCGGGCTCGACGAATACTGTCTGTGTAAGCAGAAAAAACTCCTTCATTATGAGTCTTTCTATATTTACTATATATTTCAGTTGTTACAGGGTCAAGTTTATAACCATATTCTTCGAGGCTCTGCTGCACCATTCTCAAACCGCCATTGGGGAATATGGCTCTTTTTAACGGTTTGTCGGTCTGTACTCCCACTATTTTTTCTAAGTCCTTATCTATATAACCGGGGCCGTATGCATCTATTTGTGACGGAATTTTAGTTTCGGCATCATATACACCTTTTTCTTTTTCGATTTTAAACATTTCACTTAGCTTTTCCCACAGTTGTGTAGTCGCTTCTGTAGGTCCTTCCAGAAATGATTCATCCCCTAAGTATTCTGTATAGTTTTTAAGAATAAAATCATTTACATTGATCTCTTCTTTCCACTTGCTGCCTTTAAAATCTTTATATGCTTCCATTCTATGATAAATATAAATTGAATTTATAATAACGGGTGAATAATGGTTTAATAAAAACACCCAAAGATATATCAGATATATCAAAATCCGTGCCTTTTATCAGGTCTAGATGAGTCTTTAGAATATTTATCTTATAGAAGATCATTCTATTATTATATCCACACATAAATTAGTGTTTAACACCACCAACTAAAAACAATAAAAAAGCAGGTTCCCGTAATGAAAGCCTGCTTTTAGAGTCAATATATAGTTTTTATATTTCTAATCAGGTAGTTTATATCTCACCGGTAATGTGTAATATACCGGAACATTTTCTCCCTTTTGTTTACCCGGTGTCCATTGCGGCATGCTGTTAACTACCCTGAGAGCTTCAGCATCACATTCTGGACTAAGACTGCGAAGAATTTCGGCATTTTGTATTTTTCCTGTCTCTGATACAACAAATCTTACCACAGTCCTTCCCTCAGTTTTATTTTCGATAGCTTTTACCGGATATTTCAGATTATCTCTGACATATTTCAATAACGCATCTTCTCCTCCCGGATAAAGAGGCATAACCTCTACTGACTGAAAGGGTTTCATTTCCTTTACATCCGGTGCCGGTACCTCTTTCAATTCGGCCACCTCAACCTTTTCGGTGACCTGAGGCTCGGCAACAGCTTCTACAGTTTCATTTTCATTTATTGCTTTATCAGTTTCCGAACAGGCTATATTTATTAACAACATTAAAAATGTTACCGGTAATACCAGAAGATATTTTGCAGTAAGTATTTTTCTTGATTTTTCTTGATTGATCATAACGATTCTTTTTTTTAATTGTGATACATTGAAATAATTTACAACTTGTATGCTAGCATTCGAATTTGTCATATTTAAAAGAAGATACTGATAAGCTCTGGGTTCATATCCTCTTTGCAATACCCCTTCATCGGCAAGGTATTCGAGATTCACATGCATCTCTTTTCTGATCAACCATGAGAAAGGATTCCACCAGAAAACCGCACGGAATAATTCACCTATGATAATATCGGCAGAATGATTCTGAATACTATGAACTTTTTCATGGGCAATCATTATATCTTTATCTTGCTGGTCCGCAACATTTTCAGGTAAAAATATCCA
>DQAM01000337.1 GCA_003523545.1 Dysgonomonas sp. | reverse complement strand
TGCACAATATGCATTGAACGGTATTTATGATCTAATGCGTAATTACCAGTATTATGGCGCGCGTTATACTTACTATGGTGATGTTACCGGAGAAGATATGCAGCAGAAACCAGGAGCCAATGATACAAAGCGCTGTTCCAAATATTATTTGTTCGATCTGAATGATACTACTACCCCGTCTTCTTTTTGGGAATATCCTTATAGGGTAATAAGAAATGCAAATACTATAATAGAATGGGCGGACAATTTATCTGCGGAAGAAATGAATGATGAGATAAAGGACATCTTGGGGCAGGCGCTTACTATACGTGCAATGGCTCATTTTGATCTGGTAAAAATCTTTGGGAAACCTTATACGGCAGATAATGGAGCTTCAGCAGGTATACCTATCGAAATAGAAAAACACGACCCGACTAGTAAACCGTCGAGAAATACGGTTGCAGAAGTTTATGCGCAGGTCATAAAGGATTTGGAAGACGCTGCTCCATTGATCGGTACAAAAGTGAAAAATGGAAAATTGAACTGGTTTGGTTCACAACAGGTCCTTGCACGTGCTTATTTATATATGGATAATAATTCGAAAGCTTATGATACAGCCAGTAATATGATAACAAAAGCGGAAGCAGCCGGATACAAGCTTTGGACTAATCAGGAATATGCTGCTATATGGTCAAAGGATTTCACATCGGAAGTTTTATTCGAACTGATAGTAACCGGAACAGAAACCATAAGCAAAGAAGGTATGGGGTATTTATGCTGGGGATGGCGTGAAAACGGAGCAGGCCCCGGGTATGAAGATATAGCACTTTCGGACGATTATGTAGAATTAGTAGGAACCGATCCTGATGATGTTAGGAATAACGTAATTAAAGTATACGAGGGCAACCACTGGACTATGAAATATCCCGGAAATGCTGATCAGGGGGAAAATCCCGAATGGGCTGATATAATAGTATTGCGTATGTCGGAAGCTTATTTGATAGCTGCGGAAGCTGCTGTAAAAAATAATGATAATACAAATGCACTGAAATATCTGAATGCTATAGTGAAGCGTGCAAATCCTGTAAATGAGGTTACAGGAACTGTAACTATTGACAGAGTATTGGAAGAAAGGCGTAAAGAACTGGTAGGTGAAGGACATCGCTTATTCGATGCTTTACGTAATAATAGACGTATAGAAAGAAAAGGGGCATCACATAACTCTTCTCTTCTTAGCCCGCAAACTCTTTCATTTGACAGGACTTTTGATAAAACAGTTATGGCAATACCAAAAGACGAAATGAATACTAATCCGAATATTATTCAAAATCCGGGTTATTGATAATATTATATAAATTTAGAAGGAAAGGCTTGTGCTGAAAAAGTGCGGGCCTTTTCATTTTTATAATTGGAATAAAACATAGTATCTAATTATTTACAAATTTTAATAGTTTTTTTCTATGCCTTTCTTTAGATTTGTATGTTATTTATGAAAACTTGAGATGGTTTACTCTTCATATATTTTTATTTTTACATTTCTTCCTATTGTATTATTAGTATACTTTTGGTTATCAAGATTTGACGATAAACGTATACAGCATATATTTTTAGTTTTAGCATCCTTATTTTTTTACGGATATACCAATATATATTATCTGGGAATTATAATTTCTTCCGTATTGGTAAATTATATATGCGGATTAGGTGTAGCTGATAATGAGAAAATAAAGAAAAAAATAATTTTCATTACCGGCATACTATTTAATGTGGGGCTTTTAGGCTATTTCAAGTATTACGATTTTTTTGTAGAAAATATTAATGTTGTATTCGAAAAAGAATATACCCTTAAGCATATCATCTTACCTATTGGCATCAGTTTTTATACTTTCCAACAAATAGCATTTCTAATCAGTGTTTATAAAAAAGAACTCCATCCCGGAAATTTTCTCAATTATATATTGCTTGTAACCTTTTTTCCTCAATTGGTTGCAGGGCCGATAGTGTTTTATCAGGAGTTGGTTCCTCAGTTTCAGGATGATAAAAAGCGGTTCTTTAACATAGATAATTTTTCGAAAGGCTTATTCATTTTTGTTATCGGTATGTTTAAGAAAGCCGTGCTTGCCGATACATTCGCCCTGATTGCAAATAATGGATATGACTCGCAGTATGGACTTACGTTCGGTATGGCTTGGGTTACGACTTTGGCTTATACCCTTCAGATATATTTTGATTTCAGTGGATATTCCGAAATGTCGCTTGGATTAGCTAAGATGTTTAATTTTAGTATTCCGATAAACTTTAATTCACCCTATAAATCGAAAAGCATACAGGAATTCTGGAAACGGTGGCATATTACTCTCGGCCGTTCCTTAGCTGTTCTGATATATTTCCCGCTTGGAGGGAATCGTAAAGGATTGGCGAGGACCTGTTTCAATCTGTTTGCTGTATTTTTAGTGAGTGGTATATGGCATGGCGCAGCATGGACATTTGTTTTGTGGGGTGTGATTTATGGATTGTTGAGTGTGTTCGAACGGCTCTTTAAAGTCCAGTTAGAAAAGATTCCTTCTTTTTTAAGAATTGCGGCAACCTTTATGTGGGTAAATGCTTTATGGGTGCTGTTCCGTTCACCCAATTTTGCAACAGCGGCAAATGTATTGAAAGCAATGTTTGTTCCTGATGAATTTTCATTTGAAAGGGTTCCTGCTCTTTTGAATGATGGTATAGTATCGTTGCCTGATCAATTTTCACTGCTTATTATACTGACCTTGCTATCGGTTTCTTACTTAATATTATTTTTATGGAAGAGGAATGCTGTAGATTATTATGAGGACTTTGTACCCACCGTGAAAAACTCGGTAATTACGGCATGTTTGTTCAGTATAGGAGTAGTTTGTCTTTCCCGTGCAACTATATTTATTTATTTCAACTTTTAGAATAAGACCATAATATATGTCACCGAAAAAATATTTAGGGTTGTTTTGTATAATTACATTTATTATTCTGGCAATAATAGCGGTTACGAATTATATTGTGGATCCTTTTATGCAATACCGGGTGAAAGATGGGAAATATATATTGAACCCAAGATTTGTAAATCCCGGCTTACTGAAAAATTACGATTATGATCTGCTGGTGATGGGATCGTCAATGGTACAATTGCTGGATATGGATCTACTGCGCACAAAAATACCCTCCAAGCCATTAAAAATAGCTTCCGGGGATATGAATACAAAAGAGTTAGAGCTTCTTTTTTCTTTAGCTTCCAAAGAGAAAACCAATACCTTCATTATTAATCTGGATATACATAAATTTTTTGAGCACAATGAAGAAAACCGTTATTCTGAATATTTGTATGAAGATGGATGGATTAACGATCTTAAATATTTAACCAGCTATGAAGCGAATAAACTTACTCCTGTTGATCTTTTGTTAAGTAAATATATTGATGGGGAAAATGAAATTTCTCCTAAAATATATTATAGGACGCATATCGATAAAATAGGAGACTTTAGATTAGACCTTAATTTTGCCCGGTATAATGTAAAACGCGATTATTGTATAAGGCAAAAACTGGATACTAAAGATATATATCATAGAATGGTTCATCGTTTCGAAGAATACGTTTCTAACATGAGGCTTCAGGAATATACAGATAAAGAGTTTATTTTTTTGCTTCCTCCGTATTCTGCTGTATATTGGCATGCCGCTAAGGAGGATGGGTATTATGCTGAATTGATAGATTTTGTAGATTATGTTGTAAATAAACTTAGTCCTTATGATAATATAAGAGTTGTTTGTTTATATGATTCAGATTTCATCGTAGAAGTCAAAACCTATGCCGATATGGTCCATTATTCACCTGTCAGGGTCGAATTTATTATAAATGCATTAGCAAACAAGGCAGATGATATTGATGCTTATAATTTGCATACGAAAATAAACAGATTGGATAGTTTAGTCTCAAAATTTGAAGTAGAACATGCTGACTGGCTAAAATGTGATGGAAATTATTATTAACGAGTTATTTATTTAATTATCGAGCTTCATTACTTCCTGAAGAAGGGGAGCTAATTGATAATTCTCTTTGTCTTCTATATAATGGCTTAGAATGCAGCTCATATATTTGCCCCTCACTTTCTGGACTACATAGTAGACTGCCTGAAGGTTACGGCCTCCCAATAATATTTTAGAACGTTTCAATTTATATGTAACACGTTTGGCATTTACCGGATAACCTTCAAAAATAACAGGTACCCTTTCTTCTTCGGAAACAACATTATGCATGTCTGAATATTTATTGGTCAGATACATCGCATAATTATTTATCTCCGCATCTTCTTTCGTCCTGAAGACAGACCAGCTTATTTGTCCGAAAGAAGGGCAATGAACGTTATAGGGAGATATCCATGCACATATGTTTCCCAAAGGAATTTTCCTGCCGGCAAAATCCATTTCTTCCGCATTCCAGCTGTCGGTCACATACCGATTTATTTGTCTGGTGAAAAAAGCATTCATAAAAGCTTGCTCTATTAATGTATCTTTTCTGTTAGGGGACTCAAAATATACTACAGTAGTTATATTATCAGTCTCGGGGATAAGATAAGAAAGTTGGTAGGTTGTTAATCCGGGAACTTTTTTATCGGTTTTTTCGGCCTCGATTACATAATTTTCCCATTTCCATCTCGTATCCCGGTATTCTGATATGACATTTTTAATATCATATTTTTTCTTTACTTTTTCTATGCCTTTTTTGTTAAGAGAAATATTGTTCCTTTCGATGTGTATGGTATATCCTTCTATTTCAAAAATAATTCCTTCTTCGTATGTTAATCCCTGCATATCTGCGAGAAGATTATTTTGAGATTGGACGTTAAGGCTGAAAACATGAAAACAGATAAGGAACGATACTATTATTTTGTATTTTAATTTGTTATTAAGGATCATATATCTTATTGTTCAGTATTATTATTGGAAATGCTGATTACTTCTTTTAATAGCGGAGCCAGTTCATAATCATCTTCTTCGTTAGCATAATGGGATAATACACAACTCACAAAAGTATTTCTGACTTTCTGAACTACATAGTATGTGATGAGTATATTTCTTCCCCCTATTAAAAATTTAGGAGCTTTTATTTTATAAACCATGCGTTTAGCCATGGTAGGTATTCCTTCAAACTCGATATTTACATCATTTTCGCTGACTACTTTGAAGTGCCCGCCTTCAAGTTCTCTTTTGGATAGATAGGTATTATTATTTAACTGAGCATCTTCAAGTGTATCGAAGGTTGACCAGCTCATTTGTCCTAATCCCGAGCATTGTACATTATGAGGTGACATCCAGTGGCAGGCTGGTCCTAATTCGATGGTACGCCCTACAAAATCTATTCTACCGGCAGTCCAATTATTAGTATCGGTAACGTATTGAGATAGCTCTTTGTCAAAATATGATTTTAGAAATTCCTGTTCGAGTTGGTCGTTTCTCTGTCCTGTGGTCTGAAAAAGAATAACCATCAGCTCTTTTTCATTGTAAGGTAATATATAACAAAGCTGATGGGCTTTAACATTAGGATAGTCTTTTTCAATAATGGTAGTACCTTCAATAACCAGATTTTCACAGCCCAATGTTTCGTCGGAATATTCGGATGTAATATTCTTTAATCCATATTTTTTCTTTAATTTATTTATATCCTTTTCTTTAAACTTGGCTTTATTTTTAACAACAGTAATCGTATATCCGCTGATTTCATATATCTGATTACCATTTTGGGATAATCCCTGCATATTTTTCAAAAGATTGTCTTGCGAAAATGCAGGCAGAGATATGTATAAGAATAATATAAATATAGGTAATACTCTCATGATATCTTGTTTTTTTAAGCTTATGAGCCGTAAATTGAATATGCAATAATAGGTTATTTTTTTCTAATATGGTTTTCAATATGGTATAAATAATCATAAAGGACGGGCACTGATATAATGGTTTCCTGTTTTGCTTTATCCTTATCTATTTATTACTTTTGTGGCTGAAAGCATAGTCTTTCCGTGTATCTTAGGAATAACCACGTAAAAAACAAAGAGTATAATGAAATCAAAAGAATCAGCTTTAGTCCTCTTTTCGGGTGGCCAGGACTCCACCACTTGTCTCTTTTGGGCAATAAAGGAATTTGAATCGGTACGCACTTTGTGTTTTACATATGGACAGCGCCATTCAAAAGAAGTAGAAATAGCCCGCAATATTGCTCATCAGGCAAATGTCCCTTTCCAGATGCTGGATGCATCTATCATCAGCCAGTTATCCGTAAATTCCCTTACCGACGTGAATGTGGTCATGGATAGTGAAAAACCGGAAGATAATTATCCAAATACGTTTGTTCCCGGACGGAATTTATTATTTTTGACTTTTGCTGCCGTCATTGCACGCAGCCACGGCATACGGCATATCGTAACAGGAGTTTCCGAAGCCGATTACAGCGGATATCCCGATTGCAGGGATACCTTTATCATGTCGGCAAATACCAGCATAAACCTGGCGATGGATGAGCATTTTCAGATTCACACGCCTTTGATGTGGCGCGATAAGACTGCTGTCTGGGAATTGGCAGATGAGTTGGGTGTTTTTGCCCTGATCAGGGACAAGACCCTGACATGTTACAATGGGATTATTGCTGATGGTTGCGGCGAATGTCCTTCGTGCCGGTTAAGAAAACAAGGCCTTGATAATTATCTTAAAATTAAAAATCATACATAATGAAAAAACTATTGCTATTAATCTGTTCTTTTAGTTTTTGTATTTATGCACAATCTCAGATTATTTCAGAAGAGGATGTCTTTAGAAAAATAGACTCTAAATTTTCACCGGAAGAAGCTGCTAAAGTCAGGAAAGAATATAAAGAAGCTAATGATACGACAAAAGCCATCATGCTGAATGTTTTTTCGATGCCGATGAGCAGCAAAAAAGAATTAATCGATAATCTGGAAAGAAATAGGAATAGTATAATAGAGCTTCAGAAAGCGTATGAAAAACTTATTCCGAAAGATTTTATCGTTTTTTTGGAATTAAAAACTTCTGATAAGATAGCCGGCCTGGTAGAAGGAATAGATTTCCAGGTTTTCAGGAAAAATGCTAACGGTGAAGACGATATGGTAGATGGTGACTGGGGATTGCAATATGGCTCTGATGAGTTAGACAGATTATTAGCTTTGGTAGACTGGGACAGAATGACCCTTCTAGCAGTGAAAAATCTTTTGCAGACTGCCAATTGTATTTCGATTAAAAATGGAGATATTACTGAAGTCGGATTTGCTAGAAGCGGATTAGGAATGTATTATTATTTGTTGTTTCCCAGAAAACTGTCAAAAAGCCAAATGAATGATTACAACGATGGGTGTGAGTACTTGTATTATAAAGATAATGTTGTATTGAAATATATAGGGGGGATGGCAGGTCCCCAATGTTTTACTGATTAAAGAATGTATCAATTAAAATGAATAATCAAACAGAAGATCTCAGCCTTCTCGGAGGTAAAACTGAATATAAAGATAATTATGCTCCCGAGGTATTGGAAGCTTTTACGAATAAACATCCCGAAAACGATTACTGGGTAGCATTTAATTGTCCCGAATTTACGAGTCTTTGTCCGATTACCGGACAACCTGATTTTGCAACTATTCATATCAACTATCTACCCGATATAAAAATGGTCGAAAGCAAAAGCCTGAAATTATATTTGTTCAGCTTTCGCAATCATGGAGCTTTTCATGAGGATTGTGTAAATATTATTATGAAAGATCTGATAAGACTAATGGATCCCAGGTATATTGAAATAATAGGTGTATTTACTCCACGCGGTGGTATAAGTATCTACCCGTATTGTAATTATGGTCGTCCAGGCACAGATTACGAACAGATGGCTAAGACACGCCTTTTAAACAAAAATCCACAAGAAGGTTATAAATAATGGTTTTTGAGAAAATAAAACTTGTATATAAAACAAGAATGTATTAATTTTGTACCCGATTTCGGGATGTAGCTCAGCCCGGTAGAGTCCACGTCTGGGGGGCGTGTGGTCGCAGGTTCAAATCCTGTCATCCCGACAGTTGATTATCAAGAGGTTAGATGTGTATTCTAGCCTCTTTTTATTTTATATAGTAAAACAAAAGTAAAACATTCGGTGTTATTTAATCTTAAAATAAACATGGTGTTTTTATTTATACCTCTAAAACTATTCATGAGAAACACGAATTCAAAAAATTTGCACAATACTTTTAGCCTTTTATTATGGGTATGGGCGGTAGGAGAAAAATCAGATAAGGCGGTGCTAAAGTAGAAGTAGGTGCTAATAGATGCTATATAAAATCTATAAAATTCTTTTTATGCAACTTAATCAATGGGAGTTCAGCAGCTTACGTATAATCTCTAAATTTACTATTCTTACATATGAAATTTACCATATAAAAGCTGATTTTGAAGAAAAAACCGCCAATTTTGCTAAAAAATAAGTGATTTTTGACCTTTATTTTTGATGAGATTATCCGTACTAAAAAATAGAAATATGCAATATATATTTATAAGGAAACAGGTTGAGATTTTAAGTCTATTTTGGGCGAAAATTATAAAGTTATCAGGTCAGGGGGAAATCTGGCTACTGCCCCTTGACAAAGAAGAGATGACTAATATGATAATAGAAGTACATATATAGAGAAAACTTAAAATATTATTGGCTCACAGTTTTTCTCATATTGATATATTCTTTTTTGTTTGCTACACCACCTCGCACACAGACAATAATATTTGAAAAAGCAAATTCATTGTGATTATTACAATTTAACTGTTAAATAAAAATTGAAAATTGGTTAAATAAAAATTCAATATATCTTTGTGTATGAATTAATACTAAAGAGTTAGTAAGATTCATACATATTAAAAAATACGGAAGCGTTTAATATTATCCTTCTCTCGAATCTGGTAAATTTTTAGCAGAAGGATAATAAGTAGACACTTCACGTCGCATAGGCGTGAAGCTGTTGCTTATTACTGCGAGGTTTACCAGAACCTGAGAGGAGTAAGTTAACAGTTCTCACGCCTCCTATTTTATATAAACTGCTTATTGAGAGGACTGGTAAGGATAAAAATACGACACAATGAAACGAATAGGGATTATTCTTGTAGCTATTCTTTGCTCTGTCACTCTGACCGCACAGAATTATACAAAGAAATGGAACGGCATTATGAAAAGGTATGAATATTTTGACGGAAGAGGTAACATGACAGGTTACGATGTCTACAATTCTATTATGGGACAATGGGAACATTACTCGACAAATCAACCTCCTACTTACAAACAATCAGAAGTATATGAACCCTATGATGTCGATGAAATATACAGACTTGGAATTGCAAAACAACAGAGGTATGATAGTAACAGGGCAAAAATTCAACAAGCTGTTAATAACCTTAGTGAGGCTATAGATTTAGTACAAGAATATAGAGGCGTAATAACAGAGGCACAAGCAAACAGTATTAATAATTTCAATAATTGGCTAAGGAAAGCTACAATACAAGATTTATCAAACAACTCTCTTGTTAGCAATATAATAACAAACATAATCAATAAAACAAAAGAAGTGCAAAAATGGGTAGAGAGTCCCATAAAAGAAGGAGAGGTTGTATATATTAAGGGTCAAAGGTATATATACCAAAATGAAATATTCACACCTATTAAATAATCAACTAAACAATTATAGAATCATGAAGAAAATCATTTTAGTATTAGCAGTAAGTCTATCAATGAACAGCTGTGCACCAGAAGTCATAAAGATAGTGCAAGAAAATAAAAAAGTATTCAAAGATAAAATTGAGGTTGGAAGTTACTTTTTACAAATACCTTATGAAAATAAAGATCCTTATACAAAAGGAGATACAGTAAAGGTTATCTCGAAACATGGTAAATACATACAGTATCAACATCTTAAATATAGCACTTATTCAAAGAGTTATCGAAAAAAAAGTATGGAAGAACGTTTTTTCAGAAGAGCCTTTACTCCTATGAATAACCAAAAATAAATAATTGATATGGGGACGATTATTACTATTGTTATCATTGTAGTATTGATACTTGCGGTATCAAGTAAGGAAGAAACAAATTCTTCTGAAATTGGAAAAACAATACTTTATATAATATTGGCTATTGTGTTTATAAGTTATGGATTATTTAGTATAATGACCTTTTTTTGAGAATAATATTCAAAAAGAGGGAAACTATAGACTGGTATTTTATAGATAATGGATATTTAGATTGTTAGCTATATGGAATTTACTTAGTATTTTATCATTATATAAAAACAAGAAAATAATAAAATGAGGAAATAGTAATTGAATTATCCTATAATTGAAAATTGCAAAAATAATGTAATATTCTTTTTTATTTAACATTTATATCTATTTTTACACTGAGGATTAGAGAATAGAGTAATGCAGACTAGGTAAAAAAAACAACCATTCAAGGTTAAATTTGAGAAAATATGGAAGAACCCAATATAACTCCGAGCTTTACAGGGGATATCCCCACAGTAGAAGAAGAAATCATTTCAAACTGTGTTATACATTTTCGTCCTAAAAGTAATTGGGACGGTAGTAAGTACGGCTTTGATTGGGTACGCATCGGTGATAGTGGAATGGATGCGGATAAACACTCTATCAATCATCATTATGCAAATCTAATGGGGAAATATTATGGCTTTGGAAAAATTGATACTACTGTCAATATAGGTCCTAAACCCTCCGTGATAAAAACAGAGCGTTTTGGTGTGTGTGACGACCCTAATAGTTGGGAAAAAACCACTCTTGGGCATCCAGCGACTTTTAGACATGAAATTGCATTATATAGAGATTTTGTCAGTAGATACTTTCCGAAAAGGCTAATTATCTCATGGAAAAAAGGTTTGCCCTCAATTTGTCCTTCGGGTATGGATAACGACATTAAAACCGAGATAGACAAAACACAATTTACATACTTTGTTCCTGTAATGACTTTAATACAGGATAAAACAGCTAATCTTAAAATGCGTTGCGAATTAAACCCCAGTGACCCGCCACCCACCAAAATAGAAATATTTGAAAAACTGGAAGTTG
>DQAM01000338.1 GCA_003523545.1 Dysgonomonas sp. | reverse complement strand
ATTAGAACTTTTTTATTCTGCCATAAACATTTCGATATCTTCCTCTACTGTCGAAATTCCTCCGATACCGAAGTTTTCTACCAGTACCTTAGCCACATTCTGAGATAAAAATCCGGGGAGAGTTGGGCCCAAATGAATATTCTTAACGCCTAAGTGAAGTAAAGCCAACAGAACGATGACGGCTTTCTGTTCATACCATGCAATATTGAATGCGATTGGTAACTGGTTGATATCGTCCAACCCGAATACTTCTTTTAGTTTGAGGGCGATTACTGCCAATGAATAACTGTCGTTGCACTGCCCTGCATCCAATACACGGGGTATTTCGCCTATATCGCCCAGAGGTAATTTATTATAACGGTATTTAGCACAACCTGCCGTTAAGATTACCGTATCTTCGGGTAAAGCTTTTGCAAAATCGGTATAATAACTACGGCTTTTCATGCGTCCGTCGCATCCTGCCATTACAAAGAATTTCTTGATGGCTCCCGATTTTACAGCATCCACCACCTTGTCCGCCAAAGCTAGCACCTGAGCATGTGCAAAACCGCCTGTAATAGTTCCTGTTTCGATTTCGCGCGGAGGTGGGCATTGTTTTGCCAGTGCAATTATTTCGGAGAAATCTTTTGGTTGACCGTTTTTTCGTTCTGCAATATGCTTTGCACCGTTCAGCCCTGCTGCGCCCGTTGTAAAAATACGATCTCTGTATGCCGCATTTTTAGATGGGGGCACGATGCAGTTGGTTGTAAACAATATCGGTCCGTTGAATGCCTCAAAATCTTCTTTTTGCTGCCACCATGCCCCTCCAAAGTTACCTGCAAGATGCTTATATTTTTTCAGATAAGGATAATAGTGTGCCGGAAGCATCTCGCTGTGGGTATACACATCTACACCTGTTCCTTCGGTTTGCTGTAAGAGTTCTTCTATGTCGCGCAAATCGTGTCCGCTGATAAGTATTCCCGGATTTTTGCCGGCGCCGATATTTACCTGAGTTATTTCAGGATTACCGAAGCGCCCTGTATTAGCCGCGTCCAATAATGCCATCACCTGAACACCGTATTTACCTGTTTCAAGGGCTAAAGCGACCAGTTCATCCGCTGAAATATCTTCGCGGGTAATATCTGCTAAAGCCCTTTGCATGAAAGTAAATACCTCATCATCGGTTTTGTCCAGATTGTAAGCGTGCTCGGCATAGGCAGCCATTCCTTTCAGTCCGTAATGAACCAACTCTTTCAAAGAACGGATATCCTCGTCTTTTGTTCTCAATACCCCTACTTCCAAAGCCTTCTCCATAAATTCGGATTCGTCCCCGTTCCAAGTGCATTCGTCAGGTAATGAAATGTTTGTTGCTCCCAATGAAACAGCCAGCTCGGATTTGAGTTTTAAGCCGTCTTTTACTTTTTCTTTAATAGCTTCAAAATCGAAATTTGCATTCGTAATGCTGATAAACATTGCATCTACAATGTATTTGTCTGCTGTGGGAGATGCTTTTCCCTGTTTCCGGAGTTCGTTGTTATAAACGGCGATGCCTCTGGTTACGAAGAGCAATAGGTCTTGTATATTCGATATTTCGGGAGTTTTTCCGCAAACACCCATTAATGCACAACCTGTGCCCTTTGATGTCTCCTGACATTGATAGCAAAACATGTTCATGATTGATATATTTTAGTTAATTGTTACCTTCTGTTTTATACAAAAGTAGAGTATATATCATGGTAAAAAGTGTCACAAATGTGACGCTTGAAGGATATTTTGTATATTTGATTGAACAAAGAGTACCTATGGAGATAAAAGCATTAATCCGGATTCCGTTGTTTCATTCGATAAGTCAGAGTGAGATTGAACGTATCTTTTCAGAATTGAAGATTACAGAAACGCGTTTTAAGAAAGGAGAGATACTGGCTTTTCAAGATGAAGTATGCAACAGGCTGATAATATTAGTATCGGGAAGTGTTAAAGGTGAAATGACCGACCCTTCGGGCAAATTGGTCAAAGTAGAAGATATTTATGCGCCTAATCCCTTGGCTATCCTGTTTCTTTTCGGAGAGGAGAACCGCTTCCCTGTACAGGCTGTGGCAAGGGAAGACACAACCGCATTGGTTATCCCCAAACAATCAGTCTTGAGAATGCTGAGTATGAATGAGACACTTTTGAAAAACTATCTGGATATTTCGGCAAACTTTGCCGGACGGTTGAGTAAAAAGCTTCATTTTATGTCTTTCCGCACCATCCGTCAGAAGTTGGCTATGTACATTCTTAATTTATCGAGGTTATCGGGTTCCGATGTTGTCGAGCTGGATAAGACCAAAACTGCTTTGGCTGAATATTTCGGGGTTTCGCGTCAGTCATTGGAACGGGAATTGACCAATATGCAAAAGGACGGTTTAATCAAATCGGAAAAGAAGTATATTTATATCAAAGACAGAAATACTCTGATACACCTTATCAAATTCTAGGACTAAAAGTTTAATTATAAAAGACCGTTGAAAGCAAGAAGATATTTGTCTATGTAGGCTTGCTTTTCTTTCGATTTGTACTGCTGGATATACCGTGGATGCTCCAGAATGGTAAATTTGTCGAACAGCTTTTCTTCTTTGTTCAGTTTGTTAATGAAATCGGCATTTTTCTTTCCCAGAATAAAAACTTCCGATGTGTTTAATCCGATGCTGATATGCTTTTTCAACGATTCGATCATAAATTCTTTAGTCATATCGAAAAGCTTTTTATCATCGTAATAATTGGCATTTATCCAGTTTCCTTTCTCCGTCTTACGGATTATAGCTAACGGAAAAGGTGAGTTAATATAGAAATCGGAATAGAATTTTTCTGCACCTCCGTATTCCTTTATCATTTCGTACATAAAAACCGACGACGGTTCATGTGTATATGCAGACATTATCGGTATACCACAAACTGATTCGAGCCGTTTAGTATCCGTAAAAGGAACTCCCGTTACACCCGCACCATGTCTGCTTGGATTGATCCCGATAATAAACCTCCGGCTGTTATTGTCATTATAGTATTTTTTATAGAACTGACTCATAACCTTCAATGTTTCGGGATTGTCCAAGTAAGGGTTCATTACCCTGAAACCATCGGGAAGTTGTCCGTTATAAAAGAGATTCCGGTTAAACGTTATAATCTTATCTGCAATTTTTTCCATACCCGGGAGAATAATTTGTAAGGTTATATTTTAGTCAGCGCTTTTCCTTTATGAACAGCAATATGTTCTGTCTTTAAGCTTTTTATTTCGAATTGCGGGTCATGTACTGTAGCATGATGGATATAACCTTTATAATCAAAGTCGCTGGTATGTATTTTTATGATAGTTCCCGATACAATTCCTGCTTCGGAATTCCATTTCACTTTATCCCCTATTTTGAATTTATATTCCATATTATCTTTTGTTATGATATTGTATTAAGGTTAACAACATCATCTTTTCTATTGTTTTATTTCATAAGCCTTATCAGCGTAGGGGGTATAATCTGAACCATATTATTTATCCACACATCCGAAACAAAATGTATAAAAAATATAGAATACAGCTTATATGTTACCTGGTATTTAACATTTAGAGTATAAACTTTAGATCAATAGATTTGTTCTATATCATATAAAAATCATGTATAAGCCTGAATCTTTTTCATTTACCCCGGCAATACTGATTTGGAATATGGCAGAAGCTTTACAAATAACTATATTTTATCAACTAAAAACAGAAAGAGTATGTTTTATCACGTAAAAGAAACCCAGTTTAATGTACGTGTGTCAAAACCCGATCCGCGGTTTGCACGTCTTATGCTCGAACAATTTGGTGGAGCGAACGGAGAATTATCGGCAGCTATGCAATATTTTGTGCAGGCCTATTCCTGCAAAAATGCATATCCCGAAATATATGATATGCTGATGGATATAGCAGCCGAGGAATTGGGACACCTGGAGATGGTAGGTGCAACCATACAGATGCTCCTCAGCGGGATTAACGGCGAAATGAAGGACATGCATGATAATGCAGAATACAATGGGGTGATGAACGGAAAAGCAGCAAAAGAAGAATTTATTCACGATGCTTTGGCTAACCCGCAGTTCGGAGTGATATCGGCTGGAAGCGTGATCTTGTCGGATAGCAACGGCAACCCGTGGACAGCAGCTTACATAAGCGCAAATGCAGATCCTACGGTGGATTTACGTTCTAATATTGCTTCCGAAACACGTGCTAAGATTGTATATGAATATCTTTTCAAATATACAGACGATCCATGGGTGAAGAAAACTTTAGGATTCCTGATGACAAGAGAGATTACGCACTATCAGCAATTCGAAGCTGCATTGCAAACTATCGAGCCTAATTTCCCTCCCGGAATATTGCAGGGCAATCAGAAATATAGCAATACGCATTATAATATGTCTAAAGGGGATAAATATAACGGCCCTTGGAAAGAAGGCGAAAGTACCCAGCTTAAAGAAGAATGGCAGGTGTGTGACGATGCCGTAAAACAAGCGGATGAGACAAACGGATTATTAGACCTCGAGC